>CACGYL010000005.1 GCA_902577285.1 uncultured Pelagibacteraceae bacterium
TGTAGACAGCATGCTTATATAGTAAATCATATCATGTGAGTCATTAGTTATACTTTTTAATCTACTATTCGATGTTGTTGGAGACAGTAATTGAATAAAGTGTATTGAATTTTTTTTACATTTTTTTGAAAAATTTTTATTTTCTGGCCAAGGCAAATCAACAACTATAAGTCCATTTACTCCAGATTTTTTGCATTCTTTTAAATATTTATTTTCACCATATTGATAAATCATATTATAGTATCCCATAAGTATAATTGGCTTTGAATTTTTACTTCTTTTAAAATCTTTAACTATTTTAAATACATCTTTCATCCTAAAACCGTTTTTGATCGCTCTGTAAGCACTTGTTTGTATTTGTCCACCATCAGCTACGGGTGTATTATGAGGGACACCAACTTCTAAGATATCTGCAAAATTAGATATTGATTTTAGTATATCTAAAGATTGTTTTTTTGAGCTATCTCCTGCAACAGTATAAGTAAGTAATGCAGGTCTATTCTCGCTTTTAGCTTTTTTAAAAGCAATACTAATTGGATTTAACATACTTTTTACCTAATCTTTTTTCTAAAATACCTCTATCTTTGTATGCATCTCCACAACTATTGATAACTACTATTGTATTTTTACTTAGTTTTTTTGCTTCTTTTATTGCTACAGAAAATGCATGACTTGGTTCAAGCGATGGTCTTAAGTTTTCGTACTTTGTGACAATTTTATATGCTTTTAAAGCTTCCTCGTCACTTGCTGCTGTATACCTTGCTCTTCTTGTGTCCTTCAAAAAACAATGAAGAGGTGATATTCCTGGATAATCTAAACCAGCTGAAATAGACTCTGTTTCCTCAATCTGACCATCGGAATTTTGATTTACATACTGAGCGGCACCATGAAGAATACCAATTTTGGAGCCATACGTTAATGGTGCGGCATGCTTATTACTTTTAGCTGGTCCTCCAGCTTCAACTCCAATAAATTCAACTTGGCTCTTGTCATAATCCATAAATTCGTTCCAAAAGCCAAAACTTGAGGAGCCACCTCCCACACAATTATATAATTTTAGTTTTTTTGGAATAGCTCCAAATTCGTAAATTAATTGTCTTTTAAGTTCTCTAGAAATTTGACTAGTACTCCAACCACATATACGAACAAAAATTGCTGGACCCACTGTGCTACCAACACACATTGCAGTTGTGTCACAATTAGCAACCCAGTATCTCATACATTCAGATACTGCATCTACAAGTGTTTGACTGCCTGAATACACTGGTATTACGTCAGCACCGTTTTTTTTCATAGCTTTAACATTTGGTTGTTGTCTTTTAATATCTTTAGCTCCCATAAAAATTTTACATTTTAAACCAAATTTCTTAGCTGCCATACTCAGCATCTTGCCAGCGTAGCCAGCCCCGGTGTCACCAATAATTACTTTTTTCCCAGACCTTTTTGCCAATAGGCAATGTACAGTTGCATTATATATTTTATGAGCCCCACCATTAGCATCAGATACAACTTTTGACCAAATCTGAGCCCCACCCACATGATTAGTTAAATTATTCAATTTAATAAATCTTGTAGGTGAACCAATCCAATTTTTAAAATACTCATCTCTTTCTTTAATAAAGTTTTTGTCATTTTTTAATTTATTAAATTGTATTTCAAGATCTTCTATAGGTTTTTTAAGTGTTTCAGGTACAAAATTACCACCAAATTTACCACCCCAAAATCCAAGTTTATCTCCTTGATCTATAACAGGAATTCCCTTTTTAAGTATCATTTTTTAATTTCAAAATTTAATAGTTTATTAATTTTTTTTATATCCTTTTTACCTTCTTCATTTTCTAATGAACCACTTAGATCTATGAAGTAATCTTTATTTTTAAATTTTGAAATATCTTCTATTTTTAAATTTCCAGCAATCATTTTATTTACTGAATTTGGAACAGAATTTAATAATTTATGCTCAAAACCAATAGATTTTTCGTAACCTTTTCCATCAAAAAGAATTAAATCTGAAACGTCTATGTAATTTTTATAAAAATCGACATCTTTTTGATTTTTAATTGTTAAGGCGGTTATAATTTTAACATTATACTTTTCTTTTATAATTTTTGTTCTTTTAGGACTAACATCATATAACTGATAAAAATCAAAATTTAATTTTTTTATTTTTTCTAAGATTAGATCATCTGGAGCAACGAGTACTGATACAAAATTTGTTTGATTTTTTTCAACACTTAATAATTTTTCTAATTTTTCATATTTGACATATCTTCTACTTTTCTTGTAATTGGTAATGAAACCAACAAATTTTGGAGGGAATTTATGATTTACAATAAAATCTAAAGTTTCAAGATCAGAGATACCACAAATTTTTATCCCTTTGACCATTAATTTAAATGATCAATTAATTTTTTGATATTATTTTTAATATTACCTTTAGTAATTGGTCTTCCAATAACTAACCAATCACTTCCATTTTTATATGCTTGTTTTGGTGTCAATGTTCTCTTCTGGTCGTCAGATTTCGAGTCTAATCTAATTCCAGGAGTTATAATTTCTTTTTTAAACACTTTCTTAACCATTTTTACCTCCATAGGGCTGCATACTATGGCGTCTAATTTTGCTTTTTTTGCTAATTTCGCTTGTGCAATTACAATATTTTTGACTTTTTGTGTATATCCAATTTCTTTCAATGATTTATTATCTAGTGAGGTGAGAATCGTTACACCTATCAATTTAGTTTTACCTGAAACTTTTTTTGCAGCTTTTAAAGCTTCTAAACCAGAACTTATATGTATTGTTAAATAATTAAATTTTAAGTCTTTTACTGCCTTAATAGCTGAAGAACATGTATTTGGAATATCTGAAAACTTATAATCTCCAAAAGTAATTTTATTTTTTAATTTTGACACAAAAATTCTACCATTTTTAGAATTTAAGAGTTCTAATCCAAACTTATAACCAAGTTTTAACTTTGAATTTTGTGTTTTTTTGATTATTTCTCGAACTTTATTTAAACTTCTACTATCGCAAGCAATAAATACTTTATAATTTTTCATTAACTTTTTTTGCCCATTCTTTGGACATTTTAAATAGTATTGCCTTTTTTTCGGGAGTATTTATCTTTTGGTTGGTTTTTGGATTTCTTGATATTCTTGCCTTTTGCAATCTAGGCTCAAAAGAAAATAGTTCTCTTAGTTCAACTCTTTCACCTCTTCTTAGTGAATCTTTTATTTCGTATAAACAAATATCAAACAATTTTATTAAGTCTTTTTTTAAAAAATTTGGATAATTATTTGCCAACTCTTTGATTAGATCTGATTTAACTACTGCCAATGTTACTCGTTATCCTTATTCTTTTTTTTATCATCTAATTGTTCTGAAAGAGATGAGAATGGAAGGTTTTTTCCACTTAGAGGACTTGAATGTTCTTTTATTGCTTTAGCATTCATTATTTCCTCAAGTAATTTAATACTTAAAGTTACTTTTCTTTTTTCAAAGTTTATTTCAGAGATTGCTGCATCTATTCTTTCGCCTCCTACAAATCTTGAAGGTCTTGCATCTGAACTACTCATTGCTATTTGTGATTTTTTAATTAGAATTTCAATGTCACAATCTTCAGGTTTTACAATTAAGCCTTTATTATCTGATGAAATCACCTTTACTGTAATAGCATCATTAATCTTTTTATCTTTAAACCAATCGAATGGGTCTGCTTGTAATTGTTTTAGACCAACCCTCACTTTTTGGTCAGTTTTTTTAATTTCTAGAATTTTTACTTTTAACTGATCGCCTTTCTTATATTTATTTAATTCATCTTCAGGTTTTCCACTATACGAAAGGTCATTAGAGTGCAAAAACCCATCAATATCAAAATCTTCTAATTTTAGATAAATAGCATAATCATTTAAATTATTTACTATTCCATTTATTTCTGATCCAACTGGATAATTTTTTTCTAGTTTTGAATAAGGGTTTTCCTGAGTAAGTCTATGCGAAATTGCTACTCTCCTTTTATCTTTATCAATCTCACTTATTATGCAATCTATCTGGTCCCCTACAGAAAACATCTTTTTAGGAGATACATTTTTTTTTGTCCAGCTAATCTCACTACTATGAAGCAAAGTGCTAAGTCCAGGCTCTAATTCACAAAAACATCCGTAGTCAGTTATTTTGACAACTTTTACTTTATATTTATTTCCTACTTTGTAATTCGATATATGCTCAAAAGGATCTGGTGAAAGTTGTTTAAGAGAACAACCAACTTGTAACTTATCCATGTCAATAGAAATTATTTTTAAATCATGCTTTTCGCCAATATTAAAAATTTCATCTGGATGATTTACTCTGCTATAACTTATCTCTTGAAGATGACAGAGTGTATCTAGTGTTCCTTCTGGTGTATTGACTTCAAAAAAACATCCAAAAGATGAGTAACCTTTAACAACAGCATCTTTAATAATGTCACCAACTTTAAATTTTTCAATAATTTTAGCTTTGTCCTCTTTTTTGTTTGAAGATACTACCTGTCTTCTTGATACGACACTGTTTCCTCTTACCATATCAAGTTTTATAAGTGCAAATTTTTGTTCAACTCCGATTAAATGGTCGATATTTTTCATAGGCTTATCAGAAATTTGAGATCCAGGACAAAACATAAGTGATCCGGTTTCAATATGTTCAACAATTACTCCGCCCTTAGTTTTTTGTGTTATTTTTCCGTTAATTAGCTCATTATTCTCATAGCACTTAACTAATTTATTCCATCCTTTAATTTTTTGAGCTTTTTGAGCTGAGACTATTACATCACCATTTTTATCCTCTATTTTTTCTAATAAAACAGATATTATTGAACCTTCTTTAATATTGTCGATTCCTATCATTTTAATCTCATTCACATCAATTACTGGTTCACTTTTCAATCCTTGAATAAATAAAAATACGTATTTGTTTGTTATTTTGGTAACCTTCCCATCGATGACCTTTCCTTCCTCAATCTTGTTTTTAGATAATTGATTGCTTAGTAATTTTTCAAATTGCTGTTTAGCAGGTGTTGATAGGTCTGAGTAAATTTCCATTAACTATTAATTTTTTTATCTATAATACTTTTTAACTTTTTAAAGCACGCCTTCTTACTTAATTTAGTAGTATTAATCAAGATAGAATCTTTTGTTTTTTTTAGTGGACCATATCTTCTTTCCTTGTCTGATTTGTCCCTTTTTTTTAGGCTTTTTAGCACTTCATTATATGTGATCTTTTTATTTAATTGCTTATATTCATTAAACCTTCTCCTTGCCCTTATCTTAATATTTGCAGTAATATAAAACTTAAACATTGCATCTTTTACCTGCACGGTAATTATGTCTCTGCCATCTAATACAGATCCTTTATATTTTTTTGGAGGATTATAAGCACACTTTTGTTGGAATTTGTGCACAATACTTCTTATTTTTTTCTCCTTAGCAATTGTTGATGCTGATAGTGCAACTTCATTAGATAATAAAGATTTATTTTTTAACTTTTTTAAATTTAAAGTATTTATGCGATTTTTTACTAAATTATATGAAAATTTAGTTCCAAATTTAAGCTTTAAATTTCCAATATATCTATAAATTTTTCCTGTATCTAAATAAAATAAATTATAATGCTCAGAGATTAATTTAGCCTGAGTTCCAGCACCAGCAGCCGCAGGTGAGTCTATTGCAACTGTAATTATATTCTTTCTTCTTTTCAATTTATATCTGCTCCTAAAAGTTTTAAGATTTTAAGAAACTCAGGAAATGAAGTATTAGCACTTTTCTTTTCATTAATTTTCCATTTTCCTCCTAAAGTTAAAGCAGCTATACAAGAAAGAAAAAAAATTCTATGATCTTTTAATTTATTTGTTAATTCAAAATTTTTAGATAATGTAATTTTTGGATTACCGTAAATATTTATATCATTTCTTAACCTTTTTACTTTAATACCAATTAATTTTAGGAATTTTACTGCTAAATCTAATCTTTTTGACTCTTTTTTGTTCATTTCACCTAGGTCTTTAAATTTTGATACTCCATGAGCCTTTGCAGCAACAAGAAAAATAATTAAAAATTCATCAATTGCTGAACTATTAAACTTTGATGGACAATTTATTGAATTTAATTTTTTTATGCTTTTTACATAAATATCAGCAACTTCTTCACCTTTATAAAATTTTTTATTTTTGATCTTTATCTTTGCTCCCATCTTATTAAGGATTTGTATAATTCCAATTCTACTTTTGTTAACATTCACATCTTCGATTATGATTTTTGATTTCTCTGAAAGAAGAGTAAGCACAATAAAAAAAGATGCTGAACTAATATCCCCAGGCACTTTGTATTCAAAAGATTTGAACTGTTTTAACCCATCTATAAATATTTTATCGATTTGTCCTTTTTTTTTAACTCTAATTGGATAATTTAATGATTTTAACAATAACTCAGTATGATTTCTTGAAGCTCTTGAATTTATAATTGTGGTTCCAGGTGTATTTATAGCACTTAGTATAATACAAGACTTAACTTGTGCACTACCGATGGTCTCATTATAAGTGATTGGTCTTAAAAATTTTGTTCCTGATATCTCAATTGGAAGAGAATTATTTTTGCTTTTAATATTAACTCCAAAAAGTTTTAAAGGACTTATAACCCTTGAAAAGTCGCGTCTAGATAAACTTTTATCACCTATTATTTTTACAACAAATTTAGATTTAACGAGTAAACCCAAGATTAGTCTTGCTAAAGTACCTGAATTCCCTGCATTTATAGTTGTTTTTTTTTTAATATCGAAACCATTTAATCCAAATCCTTTTACATAATAAATCTTTTTCTGTTTTTTAAAATTTATTCCAAGTTTTTGGATTGCTTTAAGTGAATTTAATACATCTTCAGACTCCAATAGATTTGAAATCTTAGACGTACCAACTGCTTGTGAAGCCAAAAGTATAGATCTTATTGAAATACTTTTATCTGAACCAACTTTTATTTTCTTATTAAAGCTTTTAATCTTTTTATTTATAAGAATATGATTAGACACTTCAATTATTTTATTTTAAATTCATCTCCGAAATACGCAGAACGAGCACTGGAGTCATTTACTATTTCATCTGGACTTCCTGAGGCAATAATTTTACCATTTGATAATACAATTGCTCTATCAACACAACTCAACAGATCTCTAGCTTGATGATCACAAACTACTACTGTAATTTTCTCTAAAGATTGAAGATTTACAATTATTTCTTGTAACATCTTAATCGTAAGAATATCTAAGGCAGCAAAAGGTTCATCTAGAAGTAAAATGTTTGGATCATTAATTAAGGCCATCGATATGACTAATTTTTTCTTTTGACCACCTGATAAGTATTTTGCTTTTATTTTTAATAACGGATCAAATTCAAATTGTGAAATAATTTTTTCAGTTTTAGCTTTTCTTAGGTTTTTATCTTGAATATGAATTTCTGCAACCAGATTTAAGTTCTCAATTAGACTTAAGTCTTGAATAAAACCCCCATACTGGGGAACATATCCTAATTTAAATTTAGTTGCTCTTTCGTAAATAGGAAGATTTGTACAATCATTTCCATTTATTAAAACTTTTCCATAACTTGGGTCTTTTAAACCAGTTATAATATGAAAAATTGTTGACTTACCTACACCATTAGGCCCTAGCATTCCAAGAATTTCTCTTTGATTTATGGTTAAGTCTAAATTATTTAGAATTTGTCTTTTATTGTAAAACATAGATATTTTATCAAGCTTTAAAATCTCTTTTTTTTCTTTAAATTTTTTTATTCTAAATTTTTTAATTAACGCCATTAGTTGCTTATTACTTTAATTTTGGTCCTTGTACTTTCAGGATTTATATTTATATCTTTTGTTTTCAAGTCAAATTCTACTATGCCAGCCTTCATTGTTGATTTAGGATCTGTAATTATTACATTATTATAGGCGATCGCTTTATTTGTACTCATATTGATATCAAAATTTATACAAGAAATTTTTTTATCTTGATAATTTATTATTACATTTTCATAAAATTTTGAATTTAAATTTGAATTATTGTACTCAGCATAATCAGAAGTTATAAAAATCGTATCTCTTTTATCAGATTTAATTTCACCTCTAACATTTTCTAAGTCTAATACATTTTTATTTAGTCTGTTAGTTTTCCCTGAATTAGCAAGAAGTCGGAAACTGTTACCCCTTTCATCTACTGATGTATATTCAACATCTTTTACAAGATTTTTTATTTCATAATTTTTATTATCATCTGATTTGATTTCTTTTAACTCACTTTTTTTTATAAGTGTAATTTCTTCTTTTTTTTTATCTAAATCACTTTTTTTATTTTCTTTTACTTCTTCAGTTGTTTCAATGGTTTTTTTCTTACTTTCCGAAATATTTATTTCTTCAACAGTAATTTTCTCTTCAAGTTTGCTCTCTAATTTTTTACTAAGATTATTATTTTTTAATTCTAATTCTAATATTTTTTTTTCAAGATCTAATAATTGTTTATTTTTAATATCTTCACTTAATTTAATATCTTCCACAATACTTTTTTTTTCATCAAAATATTTAAAGTATACAACTCCTAAAATAATCGGTATTAACAAAAGAATTAAAATTTGTATGAGAGATTTAATTGACATTTATGTTATGTTTGCATCTAAGATATTGTGTATGTGAATAAAGCCAATTGTTTTATTTTTTTTTTTATTTTGATGCACACATAAACTTGTAATCTTTTTATTATTCATTATTGAAAGAGCCTCAACAGCTAGCATATTTTTATCTACACTTAATGGTTTTTTTTTCATAACTTTTTTAACTTTTAAGGTTTTAAAATCTTTGTTCATATTTGAAATTCTCTTAACATCACCATCGGTAATTATTCCTGTAGTATTGTTAAGATTATTCTTTACAACTAATGTCCCAAGACCTTTTTTAGTAATAGTTCTTAATGCGATCTTCATGCTCAGGTCTTGGTTTATAAAAGGTATCTTCTTTCCATAGACCATTAAATCTTCAACAGTTTTAAGTTTCACCGAAAGAGCCCCACTTGGATGAAATTTTTTGAAATCAATTTTTCCGAACTTTTTATACCGCATGCATGTTATTGCAATTGCATCACCTAAAGCAATTTGAACAGTGGTCGATGAAGTTGGAACAAAGTTACCTGGCCCAGCTTCTTTAACTGATGGTAATAAAAATGATACATCCGCATTTTTAAATAAAAGTGAGTCCTTTTTAGAAGTGATACCAATTAATTTTATATTTTTATTACGTGATGAGTATTGAATTATATTTTTTAATTCCTCACTTTGTCCACTCAAACTAATTAATATTATTATATCATTTGACGTAACCTGTCCCAAGTCACCATGACTCGCGTTTGAGGCATCAAGAAAGAAAGAGGGTGTGCCCGTTGAAGATAATGTTGCTGACCACTTTCTTCCTATAATTCCACTTTTTCCAACACCTGAAATTATTACTTTGCCGTTCTTACAATTAATAATTGTTTTTATAATTTTTTCAAAAGAATTTCCTATGCTAGAATGCAGTTTTTTAAGAGAAGTAAATTCAAGTTTAATTACATCTTTAGCAATATTTACTAATTTTTTATCTTTCATTTTAATGTGACCATACATCATCTTTAAAGGACGCAAAATCTAACTCAACTCTTGTATTTATGAATTTAATTGTTCTTTCATAAAGTTCTAATCTTTTTTCTCTTTCTAATATATCCTTTAATCCATAAAAAATTTTGTGCAAATAAAGAACATCTTGAGCACAATACTTCAATTGTTTATCTGAAAGATCTCCTCCAAAATATGATGTCTGTAATTGTTTGCTTATGTCTATACCTATAAATTCTTTTATTAAATCCTTTAAACCATGCTTCTCAGAATAACTTCTAGCAATTTTACTCATAATCTTTGTGCAATTAACGTTTTCTACATTTACTCCTAAATATTTTTTAATGAACAAAAGATCTGCTCTTGCATAATGGAACAATTTACCTATTTTATTGTCTATCAGAATCTTTTTTAAATTTGGTGCATTATAATTGTCCTTATCTAGTTGGATAATATGAGCGTCATTATTGCCTGATGATATTTGAAGCAAGCACAGTCTATCTCTTTCTACATTCAATCCTGTGAATTCACAATCAATAGCAATCTTGTCACTGAACTCTATTTCATCTGGTAAATCTTTTTTATGTAATTTAATATCTGAATTCATTAATAGATATATATATATGAAAAATCAGGATTCAATTTTAATATTTGGTTGTTCTGGACAAATTGGGAAGTCATTAATTAGAATATTTACTAAAAACAACTATAGAGTTATTGCAGTAACCAGAAGCATTCACCGAAAAGGTTTCCAAATAAAAACTCAGTCTAACTATGGATATCTAGAGTTGGAGGAAATCAATTCATTTAATGAGGAAAATATATCAAGATTAATGAAAAAATCTTCTATATGTATAAATTTAATTGGAATTTTGTATGAAAGAAAAAAAAACCAGTTTGATTTAATACATTCAGTTTTGCCGTCTTTACTTTCTAAGATGGCTTCTAAAAATTCACTCACTCAATTTATTCATTTATCCGCACTAGGAATAGAGTCTGCTTTAGATAGTGAGTATGCACAAAGTAAATTAAGTGGTGAAAAAAAAGTAAGACAAAATTTTTCTAATTCTACAATTTTGAAACCTTCAATAGTTTATTCGGTAGATGATAATTTTACAACAAACTTTATGAGTTTATTAAGCAAACTACCATTAATGCCTTTATACTATAATGGAAAAACCAAATTTACTCCTATACATGTCACAGACCTTTCAAATATTATCTTTGAAATTGTAAATAATAAAATTATTGGACAAACTATAGAATGTATCGGTCCTGAGGTATTAACATTTAAAGAGATAATATTAAAAATTTTAAAATCAATAAATAAAAAAAGACTTTTATTTCCCTTACCTTTGCTTTTAGCAAAATTTAATGCTAAGTTGTTTCAATTAATGCCAAGACCACTTCTTACTCTTGATCAATTGAGATTGTTAAAATATGATAATGTTGCTTCTAAAAAATATAAAACTAACTTTGATTTAAATATGTATGCAAATAAAAAATTTGAGGAAGAAATAAATCGTTATAGTTACAATTGGACAAGTGGAGGTCAATTTTCAAAAAAAAAAATTGACAAAGTGAATTAATGTTAACAAATATTATTTATTTAGCAGTATTTATTATTTTGGTTTTTGTTTTATCTATCGCGGTAAAAGCTATAACCAGAGGAGTTGAAGCAAAGCAAACATTAAAAGAAGAAAAAAATTTGCAATTAAATAAAGTAGAAAATGAGAGTTCAAATATGGAGATTGTAAATCAAATAAAAGAATTAAAAAATTTAAATAACAAGGGAATTATTTCTGATGATGAATTTCAAAAAGCCAAAGAAAAAATATTAAATTAGGCCGATTTTATTTTTTTTTCTATAAATTTTGGAACATCGTCATCTTTATCCACTACCTCCTCTTTTTTTCCTTTTGGTTGGAAAACAATCATAAGGTGTAAAGGACAATAAGAAAATTTTTCAACAGTTTTTCTACCGCAAAATGATGAGTCTATTTCATCTGGATGACCTTCCATATATTTACAAGTTTGTTCATTTAAATCCTCTAACTGGAGATTTCTAGCTGGTTCAAAATTTTTATCCAAAAGGAGTGTTTTAAATTTTTGCTTTCTACTCGCTTTTTTAACGATGTTATTGCCTTGATGCGCTTCAGGAGTATTATGTGTTACTGTTGATCTTGTTTTAATTTTTGCTGATAAGTTTAATCTATGAGCTTTACCAATTACAGCGTTTCGGCTAACTCCGCCTATTATTTCGGCAATTTGACTTGCTGTTTGACCTTTGCCCCAAAGATCTTTGAGTTTATTTACTTTTTCATCTGTCCAACTCATAATACTATATTTAGTATAATTAAATTTATTTATAACATCATCTTGAAACCATAATTAATACCTTATAACAAGCCTTTTTTTATGTTTTTTAACAATTATCAAAAAAAAAGTTTATTAATAATTACTTATGGTTGAATTACAGAAAAAATATCAGATTGGGTCAAGAAGATTTGGGATTATTAACTGGGTAGGGACTTATTCTTTGTTTAAAAAAGAAGTTCTAAGATTTCTTACAGTTTCTGGCCAAACTTTATTTGGTCCTATTCTTACCAGTATATTATTTTTAACAGTCATTTCTTTAGCCATTGGGGATCAAAGAGCTGATGTGCTTGGAGTTCCATACATAAAGTTTTTAGCCAGTGGTTTAATAATGATGCAAGTAATTCAACAAAGTTTTGCACATTCTAGCTCCTCATTAATGATGGGTAAGATGATGGGTACAATCACTGATGTTGTTCATAGCCCTTTATCATCATCAGAAGTAGTTTTTGCAATAACATTTGCTTCTGCTGCAAGAGGCTTGCTAATTGCTCTGTCTTCAACTTTAATTTTTATCTTTTTTATAGATTTATCCATTCAAAATTATCTTTTATGGTTTGTATATTTGTTATTAGGCGGATTAGTAATGGGATCACTTGGGATTATAGTCGGCCTATATGCTGATAAATTTGATCAAATGAGTACTGTTACTAATTTTATTATTGTACCATTAAGTTTTTTAAGCGGCACTTTTTACAGTATTGATAAATTACCTAATTTTTTAAAAGTTCTAAGTAATTATAATCCTTTTTTTCATATGATTGATGGATTTAGATACTCATTTATTGGTCAATTAGATGGATCGATAATATTTGGTATTATAATGCTAACTTTTTTAAGTTTGGTTATTACTTACATTGCATACATCCTGGTACATAAAGGTTACAAAATTAAATCATAGCAAAAAATGAGTTCTTTAGCTAAAAATTATAAAAGAAGAAACTTATCCTTCAATAAAGGTGATGGGTCTTTTTTGTACACAAATAGAGGAATAAAGTATTTAGATTTTGTGCAAGGAATTGCTGTTAATTCTTTAGGTCATGCAAACCCAAATTTAGTAAAAGCAATAAATAAACAATCAAAAAAACTTTGGCACGTTTCTAATTCTTTCATTATTCCTGAGGGCGAAACGTTAGCAAAAAAATTAACCAAAAATACTTTTGCTGATGCTGTTATTTTTCAAAATAGTGGAGCAGAAGCTACAGAAGCTGCCATAAAAGTTGCTAGGAGATATTTTTATTCAATAGGGCAACCAAAAAAAAATAGAATTCTATGTATAAAAAATTCGTTTCATGGAAGAACTATTGCAGCAATAAATGCTAGTGGATCAAAAAAAATGGTAGAGGGATTTGGCCCAAAAGTGAGCGGATTTGATCATTTTAAATTTGGCAACCATAAGGAATTGAAAAGAAAAATTACAAGTAAAACTGCTGCTATAATGATTGAACCAATAATGGGCGAGGGAGGCATTAAAGTCATACCTCCATGGTGTCTTAGAGAATTGAGAAAGATTTGTAATAAAAAAAAAATTCTTCTAATTTTAGACGAAGTTCAGTGTGGAATTGGCAGATCAGGTAAGTTTTTTTCTTATGAATATGCAAACATAAAGCCAGATATAGTTCCAATTGCAAAAGGAATTGGAGGCGGGTTCCCAATAGGTGCAGTGTTAATGACAAAAAAAGTTTCTAAGGCTATGGTTCCAGGCACACATGGATCTACTTTTGGCGGAAACCCCCTAGCAATGTCAGTTGGTAATGCTGTTATGGATGAAATTCTTAAAAAGGGCTTTCTTTCAAAAGTAAGAAGTAATTCAAAATATTTTATTACAGAATTAAATAAAATTAAAAATAAATTTCCAAATATTATTAAAGAAATAAGAGGAACAGGATTAATTTTGGGAATACAATTACATAATGATCAGACAAAATTTATTCAGAGTTTATTGAAGAATAAATTATTAACAATTAGAGCAGCTGAAAATGTTATAAGAATTTTACCTCCATTAAATGTTAATAAAAATGAAATAAATATAGCCTTAAAAATTATCAATAAAGTTTGTGAAGGATATAAAAAATAATGAAAAACTTTCTTCATATTAGAGATATTCCCCTTAAAGATTTAAAAAAAATTATTTCTGATGCAAAAAATAGAAAATCAAAAAGAAAAAAATTAAATACCCTTGATCCAGACAAAGACTCACCTTTAAAGGGTAAAATTCTTTTACAGATGTTTGAAAAATCTAGCCTAAGAACTAGATTAAGTTTTTATTTGGCTATTAAACAATTAGGTGGAGGATCCTTGACACTAAGACCAGAGGAATTGCACCTAGGTATTGGTAGTGAAAGTATAGCAGATACATCTAAAATTTTGTCAACTTATGGTAATGCTTTTATGTTAAGAACAGACTCGGATAAAAAATTAGATCAATTCAAAAAATATTCGAATATACCAATAATAAATGGATTAAGCCCATCTTCACATCCCACTCAAGTTTTATCAGATATTTTTACAATTCAAGAAATTAAAAAGAAAAGTATTTCAAAATTAAAAATATGTTGGATAGGTGATGCTAATAACAACATGATGAATAGCTTAATAGAAGCTTGTATTAAATTCTCTGTTTCTCTAAATATTGCATGCCCTAAAAGCTATCAGCCAAATAAAATGCTTATTTCTTTAATAAAAAAACAAAAAGGAAAAATAAAAATTTTTAATAAAAAAGAAATAGCTGTTAAAAACTCTGATGTTGTAATGACAGACAAATTCATTTCTTTAAACGATAATGTAAATAAGAAAAAGAAACTTAAATCATTTAAAAATTTTAAAGTGGATATAAAAACTATGAAATTGGCCAAGAAAGATGCAATATTTCTGCATTGTCTACCTAGAGGAAGTGAAGTAACAGAAGAAGTGTTTCTTGGTAAACAATCTAAAGTATGGCAACAAGCTCTAAACAGGGTTTATGTTCAAAAGAGTATTTTATTATATTGTTTTGACAAACTAAGGTAGTTGTAAGGGACTATCAGCATTAGCATTCATATATAGAATTACTGAAGCTCTATCTTTCTCTTTTTTTAATCCTGCGAAAGCCATTTTGGTACCCTTTATATATGAAGCAGGTTTTATTAAAAAACTATTCATCTCTTGGAAAGTCCAATCTTTTCCAAATGCTATCAATGCTTTTGAATATTTGTAATCTTCCAGAGCACCCATATTTCTACCTAGTACATTATAAAGTGCTGGGCCAATATTGTTTCTTCCACCTTTTTTAATCGAATGACATGCACTACATTTCTTAAAGACCTTCTTTCCATGATCAACACTTCCCATGGCTAATAGAGCAGATATATCAACTGCTTCAACTGCTGCGGAAGCTTTGGTACTATCTGTTTCAGCAAATTCAACTTTATAAGCTGACTGACTTGGCCTCTCTACATAATAGATAATGTCTGAAATTTTAGTTATTCCAAATATAACAACAAAAATTACTACTATAGCTGCTATAATTTTATTAATTTCAAATGAGTCCATGATTTTTAATTATTATCCTCGTATAACATGTTAAACAAAAAAAAAACTAAATTTAAATTTAATTATTGCGTCTGAAAGACGCATAATACTTAGTTTATGAGCAATACAGTAATTTTAATCCCTTCAAGATTGGCTGCAACAAGGTTACCAAATAAACCTTTATTAAAAATCAATAATATTTCAATTATCAATCATGTTTACAAAATTGCAAAATCATCTCTTATTGGAGAAAGTTATGTTGCAACAGGTGATAAAGAAATATTTGAAGAAGTCACTAAACTTGGAGGAAAATGTATTTTAACCAAAAAAGATCATAAAACTGGAACTGACAGAATTTTTGAGGCTTATCAAGAGTTAAGAGATGAAAATATTGAATATGTAATAAATCTTCAAGGAGATGAACCCATGCTTGATATTGAAGATGTGAATAATCTTCTAAAAAAAACTATTGAAAAAAAATCTAAAATTTCAACATTAGCCTGTCAAATTGAAGACGAAAAATTTTTCTTAAATAAAAACATTGTAAAAGTAACTACAAAAGAGGAACTTAATCAAAACAATCTATCAACAGCATCATCATTCACGAGAGAAATTGAAAATACTAAAAAAAACATTTATCACCATATTGGAATTTATATTTATCATGTTTTATATTTAGAAAAGTTTGTGCAATTAGAGCAAACTCAGAATGAAAAATCACAAAACCTAGAGCAATTGAGACTAATGGATAACAATATTGAAATAGACGTAGGATTAGCAAAAACTATACCAATTGGTGTAGATACAGATGAAGATTATCTAGAAATAAAAAAAATTATGGAATATAAAAATTAAATTATGAAAATAGCTTATCAAGGTGTTGCAGGAAGTTACAGCGAAAGTTGTGCAAAAAAAATGTATCCAGATAGTGAAACAATACCCTGCAAAACATTTGATGAATGCTTTGAAAGGTCTAGTGAAGATAATTCAATTAAATCTCTAATTCCAGAATCGAATAAAACAACTGGAAATATTGGTGTCGAGTATTTGATTTTTAAATATAGGTTAAATATTTATGCAGAGCATTTTTTTCCAATTAATCATAATCTTTTAGGATTAAAAGATTCCAATATAGAAGACATAAAAGATGTTTACTCACATGCACAAGCCTTAAGTCAATCTTCAAGTTTTATTAGGAAGAAAAAATTTATTGAAAATGTTAGAGCTGATACAGCTGGTTCAGCAAAATTTGTTTCAGAAACTAAAGACAAATCTAAAGCCGCTATAGCTTCTAGTCTTAGTGCAGAAATATATGGTCTTAAAATTCTACAAGAAAATATCCAAGATGATAAAGATAACGTGACTAGATTTTTATTATTTGGGAAAGATATTTTTCAGCCAGATTTTTCTGATGAAAGTCATATAACATCAATATTATTTAAGTTAAAAAATAAACCTGCTGCTCTTTATTCTGCACTGTCAGGATTTGCAATAAATGGAGTTGATATGAGTAAACTACAAAGCTTTCCTGAAAAGAACTCATTTTCCTCATATTTTTTTCTATGTGATATTGATGGACATATAGAATCTCCTAAAATCAAAAACTCACTTGAGGAATTGGGTCTGCATTGTCAAGATATGCACGTTCTAGGTGTTTATAAATCTGATAAATTTAGACAAAAATAAATTTATAACTTTCTTGTAGAATAGAAATTTTTATTGATATAATAAAGTTGGAGGCCAATCAGGTGGTGTTACCACAAATCCCCCTAGGATCGAAAGATAGCAAGGGTAGTGAGTAATTTTCAGGTTGGTTGGTCTCCTTAAAAATGACAGAAAATTCGAAAGTACTAGCTTTAAAATACAGACCTCAGGTATTTGAGGACTTAATCGGTCAAGAGGTTATTGCTGAAACAATTAAAAATTCAGTCATCTCAGATAAAGCTGCGAACGCATTTTTATTTACTGGTATTAGAGGTGTTGGAAAAACTACTTTTGCAAGAATAGTTGCCAAGGCATTAAATTGCGAGAACGGTGTTGAAAATCTTTGCAAAAAAGATTTTTGTGAACATTGTAATTCAATTGTTAATTCAAATCATATTGATGTTTTAGAGATGGATGCTGCAAGTAAGACTGGTGTTGATGATGTAAGGGAGCTTATTGAATTTTCAAGATATGGACCAACAACTGCTAAATATAAAATATTTATTATTGATGAAGTTCATATGTTAAGCAAACAAGCATTTAATGCACTTTTAAAAACATTAGAGGAACCACCAAAATATTTAAAATTTATTTTTGCAACAACCGAAATCAAAAAAATTCCTGTAACAGTAATATCGAGATGTCAACGTTTTGATCTCTCTAGAGTAAAATCTGAAGAGCTATTTAATTATATAAAAATGATTAAAGACAAAGAAGGAGGCAAAGTTTCTGATGAGGCTTTAAAATTAATTGTTAAAATTTCAGAAGGATCTGTTAGAGATGCATTATCTTTGCTGGATCGTGGACTTGTAGCCAATCAAAATGATGATGAATTAAGTTTAGATAAAGCACAAAGTATTTATGGATATTTTGATAAAAGTTCTCTAATAGAATTAATAAAAAATCTGTTTAGTGGTGATGAAAAAAAAGTATTTGAGTTGTATAGAAAAATTTATGATTCTGGTGTAGATCCCAAAATTTTTTTGAATGATTTTCTTGAGGTTTTATATTACCTAAAAAATCTCAATTTTATAAAATTAGATGGAAATAATTTTTCTTTAAATGATCAAGATTTTAGTAATCTTTCCTCAATATCTGAAAATTTAGATTCAAAGGACATAATCCTTTTTTGGCAATTTACACTTGATACAATTGAGGAAATTAACATTGTTTCAAATCCAAATTTATCGGTTGAAATGTTCCTTTTCAGATTAATGAGAATAAAAAGTTTTAAGGAAAAAGGTGTTGAGGAAAGTTTTACTGGAAAAAATCCTGATACTTTAATTAAAGAACCTGAAAAAAAAATTACAAGTAAAACAATAGATCAAATCAAAAATATTTCACAACAAGAAAAAATTGAACCAAATTTAAATAAAGATGAAGTAATAAATGAACTTAAAATAGGTTCATTTGAAAGTTTGATAAATCTATGTATGGAAAAGAAAGAAGCTAAGCTTAAATATGAGCTTGAAACTAATACAAATTTAGTTTCATTCTCTGAGGGTTTAATAGAAATATCATTTAATGAAAACTTAGACAAAGACTTTATTAAAAATCTATCCAGCAAATTGTACGAATGGACATCTAAGAGATGGATTATCTCTCTATCAAAAAAACAAGGACAAATTTCAAAAAAAGAAAAAAATAAAATTGATGAGAAAAAAATATTTGATGATGTTAAAAAGTCTGAAGCATATAAAAAAGTGATCGAAGCATTTCCTGATGCAGAATTAATAAATGTTGAGTTAAAAGAGGATTAGAATGACAGATTTTTCAAAATTAATGGAAAAAGCTAAAGAAATTGAGAGTAAAATGAAAGAAAGCCAAGAAAACATTAAAAAGATCGAGGTTGAAGGTGTTTCGGGAGCTAGTGATGTAAAGGTTACGTTAAATGGAGAGGGAACCATGATCTCAATTAAACTTAGTGAAAATGTTTTAAAAGAAGAAAAAGTAATACTAGAAGATCTTATTACTGCTGCTCATAATAACGCAAAATCGCAACTTAAATCAAAAACAGCAGAGGAAATTTCTAAGGCTTCAGGAAATTTTGGAATACCTGGATTTAAGTGGCCTTTATAATTTAAATGCAAAATATTCCTGAAATAGAAAATTTAATCAAACTAATATCTAAATTGCCAGGGCTAGGACCTAAGTCTGCAAAAAGAATGATTTTGAAAATGATTAATAATCGTCAAGAATTATTAAAACCATTAGCTCAAAACTTAAGTGAAGTATTTAAAAATGTAATTAGATGTAAAATTTGTGGAACTTTAAAATCAAATAATAGTCCATGTGATAATTGTGAAAATAAAAGTAAAAAATTTAATAAAATTTGTGTTGTAGAAAATATTTCAGATCAATGGGCAATAGAAAGTTCATCTATTTTTCAAGGTTACTTTCATATTCTTGGTGGAACACTTTCAAATAATAATAGTCAAAACAAGGAAGACCTACTAATCAATTCCCTAGTAGAAAGAATAAGTAGGGATAATATAGATGAGGTAATTTTGGCAACAAGTGCTACTGTGGAGGGCCAAACTACTGCTTTTTATATTCAAGATACTCTAAAAAAAACAAACATCAAGATTTCAAAACTAGCTCAAGGTTTACCAGTAGGTGGGGAAATCGAAAATTTAGACGACGGTACTCTTATATCAGCTTTTAAAAACAGAAAAAAACTAGAGGCTTAATTAACTTTTTTTAATTAATCTGTTTAAGTGCAAGAGAGGTTCTGTATAGCCGGAAGGCTGTGACTTTCCATGAAAGATTAATTCGCATGCTGCTTTAAAGGCAATAGATTTATCATACTCTGGAGACATACTTTCGTAGTTAGTATCGTCTTTATTCTGTTTATCAACAACTTTTGCCATTTTTTTTAAAATTTCAAGAACCTGTCTATTCGAACATAAGCCATGATGAAGCCAATTGGCAATATGTTGAGATGAAATTCTTAACGTTGCTCTATCTTCCATTAATCCAATATCATTTATATCTGGGACTTTGGAACAACCTATACCTTGATCAATCCATCTGACTACATAACCTAAAATAGTTTGAGCAGAATTTGAAATTTCAGTATTAATTTCATTAATAGACCAATTAGGACGATTTGCTATTGGAATAGTAAGAAGATCAGATAATTTTGATGGCTCTCTTTTTAATATTGCTTTTTGTTTTTCAAAAACATTTACTTCATGATAGTGCATAACATGTAATGCAGCGGCAGTTGGTGAAGGAACCCAAGCACAATTTGCTCCTGCATTGACATGACCAATCTTTTGTTCCATCATTTCATTCATTTTATCAGGCATGGCCCACATCCCTTTACCTATTTGAGCAACTCCTGAAAAACCACATTTTAAGCCTATATCTACATTATTGTCCTCATAGGTTTTAATCCATTTAGACGCTTTCATATCTCCTTTTTTGATCATTGGTCCAGCTTCCATTGAAGTGTGCATCTCATCACCAGTTCTATCCAAAAATCCAGTGTTGATAAAAAATACTCTATCTTTAAGTGTTCTAATACATTCCTTAAGGTTTGCAGATGTTCTTCTTTCTTCATCCATAATTCCACACTTAATTGTGTTTTTTTCTAATTTTAAAACTTCTTCGACTTTTGTAAAAATTAAATTAGTAAATTCAGTCTCCTCTGGCCCATGCATTTTTGGTTTTACGATATAAATTGACCCTTCTCTTGAATTACCTTTTCTTTTCAAATCATGAATACAAGCTGCTGAAGTTATAAAAGCATCCATTATTCCCTCAGGAACTTCTGATCCATCACTTAAAGTGATTGCAGGGTTAGTCATTAAGTGTCCAACATTTCTCACAAGTAAAAGACTTCTTCCGTGAAGTTTTAACTTTTCACCATTCAATGATATATAACTTCTATCTGGATTAAGCTTTCTCTCTAATTCTTTACCGTTTTTTTCAAATATTGATTTTAAATTTCCTTTCATCAATCCTAACCAATTTCTATAACAAGTTACTTTATCTTCAGCATCGACTGCAGCCACACTATCCTCATGGTCACAAATTGTTGATACTGCAGACTCAATTATAATATCGCTTATACCAGCCGCATCTCTTGCAGCACTAAATGCTCTAGGATTAATAATTATTTCAAGATGAAGATTATTATTTTTTAAGATTATAGCATTTGGTTTGGCTGCATCCCCTCTATGACCAATAAACTTCTCTAAATTTAATAAATTATATTCTTTATTTTCCTTATAAATTGTGAGTTTTTTATTATTTACTGCTAAACCAGTAATATCTTTCCAGTCAAGATCATTAATTGGAAAATATTTGTTCAAAAAGTTTCTAGTGTATTTGATCACTTCTTGTCCTCTTAAAGGATCATATTTTTCACTTCCACTTTCTTCAGACTCTATTATATTTGATCCATAAAGACTGTCATATAAGCTTACCCATCTTGCATTCGCAGCATTCAAGCTATATCTGGAGTTCATTATTGGAACAACTAATTGTGGCCCTGCTATATTAGATATTTCTTCATCTAAATTTTTAGTTGCTATTTTAAAATCTTTACCTTCTTTTTTTAAATAACCTATATCTTCCAAAAAATTTTTATATTTATTATAGTCAATCTCGTGGTCTCTATTTTTTTTATGCCACAGATCTATTTCTTGTTGTAATGTTTCTCTGATTTCGAGTAATTTTTTATTTTTAGGTGCTAATTCATGCACCACTTTATCAAAACCTTTCCAGAACTCGTCAGGACCAACATTAGTATCCAGTAAAAGCTCATGTTTGACAAAATCAGCTAGTTCTTTTGCTACAGATAAGTTGTGTATTTTGATGTATTGCTCTCTCATAAATTGAAAATCTTATAATAAATTGTCATTTTTGCGCAATCAAAATTACTTATTTTAACAATTTATTGCCTTTTTTGTTTATAATACATGCTTTAAATGAAAAATTACTTAAATTTTGAGACAGATATTAAAAATCTTGAGGAGGAATTAGATAAACTAAAAGACCCCTATAATCAGGAAGGTTTATCTGAAGTCGATACTTCAAGAATAAGCAAAGTTGAAGAAGAAATAAATGAAAAGTTAGAGAAAATTTATTCTAACCTAGATCCATGGCAGACAGCATTGGTTGCTCGTCATGAAGATAGACCTAAAGCAAAATTTTTTGTTGAAAATCTTTTTGATGATTTTATCCAACTTTCTGGAGATAGATATTATGGTGAGGACAAAGCTGTTATTGCTGGTTTTGCAAAATTTGATGGTAAATCTGTTTTAGTAATTGGCCAAGAAAAGGGATCAGATCTTAATAAAAGAATAGATCACAATTTTGGAATGATGAGACCAGAGGGTTATAGAAAAACAATTAGACTTATGGAGTTAGCTAACAAGTTTAAAATTCCAATTATTTCTATTGTAGATACTCCAGGTGCATATCCAGGTGTTGGTGCAGAGGAAAGAGGTCAAGCCGAAGCAATAGCAAAATCTATTGAATGCTCAATGAAGTTAACGGTGCCCACAATAGCAATTATAATTGGTGAAGGTGGGTCTGGCGGAGCAATAGCTTTAGCTTCATCTAATAAAGTGATTATGCTTCAAAACGCAATATACTCAGTCATTTCTCCAGAAGGATGTGCTACCATTTTATGGAGAGATCCAAAAAAAACTTTAGAGGCTGCAACTGCAATGAAAATGTCATCTAGCGACCTTTTAAAGTTAAATATAATTGATGAAATAATCCCAGAACCAGTTGGTGGTGCTCACAGAGATAAAGATCTGATTTTGGATAATGTAAGAGATTCATTAAAGAAAAATTTAGATTTTTTTGAGACAATGGATAAAGATGAAATTCTTACTCATAGAAAAAATAAATTTTTGTCAATTGGAAGAAATAAAGGATTTACAACACAATCAGATGATAGAAATGATTTATCCATCAAAGCAACTGCGTTAGAAAATATTTATCAAAACTTTAAAAAGAATTCTAAAATTTATTATGGTGTTTCTGCTATAGCTTTATTAATTTTACTTTTAAGTATTTTTTTATAAAGCTCCATGGCAATGTTTATATTTTTTTCCAGAATTACAAGGGCAGGGTTCATTTCTACCAATCTTTTTTGTTGAAAACTCGCCAAATTTTTTATTTAAATTTTCATTGCTTTGTTCTTCTTGGCTATTTTCTATAAGCTTTAAATTAAATAAAATTGTAATTAAATCATACTTAAGTTTACTTAATAAATTTTCAAAAAGTGTAAATGCCTCTTTCTTGTATTCTACCAAGGGATCTCTTTGTCCATAAGATCTTAAACCAATGACTTGTCTTAATTGTTCTAAATATTGAATATGTAATTTCCAATTTTGATCAATTAGTTGTAAAAAAATTCTTTTTTCTAGCTCATAATATTGTTCTTCATTTAACATTTTTATTCTGTCTTCCCTAAAACTGTTAAATTTATTTTTTATTTTTTCTTCAAACACCTTATTTTCAAGATTAACTAATTCATTAATTTCACTTTCTTCAAATGATTTGCCAAATAAAGATTTTAATTGCATATTGATTTCACTTGATCCTACATTAGCTAACTTTTTTGTTTTTTTAAGTTTCAGGTCATCAATAATTTCATTCAGAAAATTTTCAGAATATTGCTTAGAGTCTTTATTTTCTATTACTTCATTTCTTTGTGAAAATATAACTTGCCTTTGATCGTTTAAAACATTGTCAAACTTCAAAAGAGTTTTTCTAATATCAAAATTTCTTGCTTCAACTTTTTGCTGTGCTCTTTCTAATGCTTTATTTATCCATGGATGGTCTATACTTTCCCCATCTTTAAGTCCAAGTTTTTCAAGTATATTATTCATAGACTCAGAACCAAATATTCTCATTAAATCGTCTTCCAAACTTACATAGAATACAGAACTACCTTCATCACCTTGTCTACCTGATCTTCCTCTTGCTTGATTATCTACTCTCCTACTTTCCATTCTTTCTGTGCCAATAACAAACAACCCTCCCAATTTTTTTATTTCAGTCTTATCACTTTCATCTTGACCTCCTAATTTGATATCTACACCTCTTCCTGAAATACTAGTCGTAATAATTATTGAGTGTCTTTTTCCTGCATCTGCAATTATTTCAGCCTCTCTTTGGTGATTTTTTGCATTTAAAACTGTGTGTTTAATATTTTTTTTAATTAATAGATTTGAATAGTGTTCAGATTTATTTATACTTGAAGTGAAGACTAATAATGGCTGTCCTTTTTTATTACATTCAACAATCTTGCTAATTATTGCTTCATCTTTTTCTTTACAAGTTCTAAATATTTGATCATTTGAATCTTTTCTTATCATCTTCTTGTTAGTAGGAATCGATAATACTGGTAGGTTGTAAATTTCAAAAAACTCCTCTGATTCTGTTAATGCTGTACCAGTACATCCGGCTATTTTTTTATAAAGTTTAAAGAAATTTTGATAGGTAATTGACGCTAAAGTTTGATTTTCAGCATTAATTTTTAAATTTTCTTTTGCTTCTAGACTTTGATGAAGACCATCACCAAACCTTCTTCCTGGCAATTGTCTACCTGTTTGTTCATCAATTATTATTATCTGTCCATCTTTAACAATGTAATCTCTTCCACTCTGAAAAAGATGAATTGCTCGTAAAGATTGATTAACTAAATGTACAATATGAAGATTTTCTGGATCATAAAAATTTTTATTTTTAAGTATACCAGCATTAGAAAAAATATTTTCAACATTATCCACACCTTTATTAGTTAATAAAATATTTCTATCTTTCTCATCTATTTCAAAATCTTCTTCTTTTAAATTTTTCACAAGTTTATCAATAGCTATGTATTGATTAGTTTTATCTTCTGTTGCTCCTGAAATTATTAGAGGTGTCCTAGCCTCATCAATTAAACATGAATCAATTTCATCAACAATCGCATAATTATGTTCTCTCTGAACCATTGTCTCTTTGGAAAATTTCATATTATCTCTCAAATAATCAAAGCCCAATTCACTATTAGTAGAATAAGTTATATCTTTTGAATAATTTTCTTTTCTCTCCAAGTCATTTTGCCCAGTATTAATATATCCACAAGTTAAACCTAAAAACTTATAAATCTTACCCATATTTTCGCTATCCCTCTTAGCCAAATAATCATTTACGGTTACAATATGAACACCTTTTTTTTCGAGAGCGTTAAGGAAGGCTGCAAGTGCTATTGTTAATGTTTTGCCTTCTCCAGTTTTCATTTCTGCAATCTTATTTTCGTGGATTGCAACACCACCAATTATTTGAACATCAAAGTGTCGTTCATTTCTAATTCTTTTAGAGGCCTCTCTTACCAATGAGAAAGCTTCCGGCAATACATCGTTTAGACTTCTACCATTTTTAATTTCTTCAATTAGCTGCTCGGTTTTTTTTGGAAACATTTCGTCAGATAAATTTTCTAAATCTGTTTCTAAAAGATTAACTTTATTGACTATTTGTTGAATTCTGCCCAGTTCCTTTTCATTTCCGCTTTTAATAAGCTTTGAAAATATATTAAGTGGGTTGAACATTTTGATATAAAATTAAATATTAGAAATATATAGTAATTAATTAATTATTTTAAATACCATGAAATTTAACTTAAACAATTTTATTAGTAATAGAAGTCAAAGCTCTAAAATTGTTGATTTTCAGGATTTAGACCATATTGATGGAGTTTCAATTTCTGCAGTCAGCGCTGGCTTATATAAATTTAAGAGAGACGAATTAGTTTTATTTTATTTTAGAGATGGTGCAAATTATGCTTCTGTCTATACTCAATCAAAGTTAATATCAGAAAATCTAAAATGGAATAAAAAAATTAAATCAAAAAAAATATTTGCTTTGTTAGTTAACACCAGAAATGCCAATGCATTAACAGGTTCAGAAGGCTATGATGCGTTGAGGAAAATTTCTTTAGACTTGTCTTCAAAATTAACCGATATACAAAAAAGAGACGAAGATGCTCCAAAACAAATTTCTTCAAAAGAGATACTTTTTGGTTGTACTGGTACAATAGGAGAGAAATTTCCATTCGAAAAAATTAAAAACTCACTTCCAGAATTGGTTGAGAAAATAAAATATACACAAAATAAATTAATCTGGATGAAAGCTGCAATGGGTATAATCACAACAGATTTAACACCCAAAGTATCAATGGCTGAAACAAAAATTGGTTCATCAACAATAAAAATTTATGGAATTGCAAAAGGCTCAGGCATGATTTATCCAAACATGGCAACTACTTTGGGTTATATATTTACTGATGCAACCTTATCCTCATCAGTTTTAAATAATGTTTTAAAAAATAATATAAAGACAACATTCAATGCAATTTCATGTGATGGTGACACAAGTACAAATGATATGGTTTCTATATTTGCAACAAACAAAGTTAATCATACAGAAATCAAAAAATATAGTGATAGTAAACTTAAGAATTTTAACAAGGCTGTTCACGACGTTTTATTAAATTTAGCTAAGCAAGTTGTTTCTGATGGAGAAGGAGCTTCTAAATTTATTTCTATTAATTGTATTAATTGCATAACTGAAAAAGATGCAAAAAATATATCTTTTAAAATAGCAAACTCATTATTAGTAAAGACAGCAATTGCGGGAGAAGATCCAAACTGGGGCAGGGTGGCTATGGCAATTGGTAACAGTGATTCCAAAATTAATGAACAAAAATTATCTATTTCTTTTGGACCATATAAAATTTATCATAAAGGATCATTATATAAATCTTATGACGAAGAAAAAGTGATGGAATATATGAAAGGCAAATCAATTGAAATCGAAGTTGATATTGGTCAGGGAGTTAAAAAATTTAAATCTTACACTATGGATTTAACAAAAAAATATATAGAAATTAATGCTGATTATAGGACTTAGTTATATTGAAATTTTATGGGTCAATATTTAGATAATAAATATGATTAGATATTTACTAAAATGTAAAGATTGTGAGCAAGAATTTGAAAGCTGGTTCAGTACTTCAGATGAATATGATAGGTTACTAAAATTAAAACTTTTAAATTGTCAATCCTGTGAATCAATGAATGTTGAAAAGTCATTAATGTCCCCAAATTTATTGAACACTAAGAAAAAAGAAAATTTCAAAGAAATTAAAAAATACAAACAGGTTAGAAAAAAACTTTCCGATTACAAAAAATTTGTAAAAGATAACTTTGAATACGTAGGTGAAAATTTTACCTATAAAGCAAGATCAATCCATTATGAAAAAAAGAAACAAAAAAAAGGTATCTATGGTAGTGCCTCACTTAAAGATGTTAAAGAATTAAGAGAAGAAGGAATAGAAACCGATATTATTCCGTGGATTGAAGATGATAAAAATTAAACTTTCTTAAATTCTGAAATATAATTTACCGACTTATCAGATGTAACGGACCATTTATTTAAGATAGGGTTAAAAGTCATTCCATCAATTTTTTTTAATATTAATGAATTTTTTTTACAAATATTTGTTAAATACTCCGGTTTAACAAATTTTTCCCAATCATGAGTACCTATTGGAAGCCACTTTAAAACATACTCAGCCCCTATGATCGCAAATAAGTATGATTTAAGTGTTTTGTTTAAGGTAGCAATGAACATCACTCCTGATTTTTTTAAAAACTTTGAACTTTCTTTTATAAAAAAATCAATATCTTCTACATGTTCAACAATCTCCATATTCAAAATTATATCAAATTTTTTCTTAAGTTTTAAATTTTCTGGAGAGGAATTATAATAATTAATTTTAAGTCTGGTTTTCTTTAAATGATACTTAGCCACTTGTATATTTTTAGAAGAAGCATCTATACCAACAACATCTGCACCAAGCTTTGCCATGGGTTCTGAAAGTAATCCACCACCACATCCAATATCTAAAATACTTAAGCCTTTAAAGGGTTCATGCTCTTTTTTAATTTTAAACTCAGATAAAATTGTATCTCTTATGTATTTTATTCTTATAGGGTTAAATTTATGTAATGGCTTAAATTTTCCATTAGGATCCCACCATTCTTCAGCTATTTTTGAAAATTTTTCTATTTCTTTTTTATTTATTGTGTTATTTTTCATTGTTTATTGACATTACAATCAAGATGTATTTTATCAATATATTTTAATTTATATTAAAAAAAACTATCAATGAAAATAATTGTATTAAAATTTGGAGGTACTTCAGTTGGTACAACCGATAGGATTAAAAAAGTTTCAAAAATCATAGCTAAATATAAAAAAAAATACAATGTAATTGTACTTGCTTCTGCGATGAGTGGTGTGACAAATAATTTAATCAATTTATCCAAAAAAATTTGCAAAAATTTTTCAGACTCAGAATATGATGTTTTAGTTTCATGTGGAGAACAAATGTCCTGTGCACTAATTTCAGGAGAGTTAATTAATCAAGGTTTTAATTCTAGATCTTGGATGTCCTGGCAAATCCCTATCAATACAGAGGGAAAATACAAATTTTCAAGAATTAATAAAATCAACAAAAGTAAAATCTTGAGTTATATAAAAAAAGGAGGGATTCCAATAATCACAGGATTTCAAGGTGTTAATAATAAAAATAGAATAACTACTATTGGCAGGGGTGGCACAGATGCAAGCGCTATTATGTTTGCTAAGTTTTTCAATGCTGATAAATGTATAATATATACAGATGTGGATGGTGTTTATTCTACTGATCCAAATAAACTTAAGTCAGCTAAAAAAATAAAAGTTATATCTTATGAAGAAATGCTAGAAATGGCTTCTCTTGGAGCAAAAGTTATGCAACCCCATTCTATTCAAGATGCAAGATTGAATAGGGTAGATATAGAGGTGAGGTCTTCTTTTACAGATAATAAAGGTACACTAATAACGAAAAGAAAAAATATTATAAATAATAAGATTATAACTGGTATTTCTAATACAACTAATGATGCCAAAGTAACTCTTTTGGGTGTAAGAGACAAACCTGGTATTGCAGCATCAATTTTCAAACCTTTATCTGAAAACTCTATAAACGTAGATATGGTTGTACAAAATATTTCTGCAAATGGAAAAGAAACTGACTTAACTTTCACAATAAAATCAGATGATTTGAATAAAACAAAAAAAATTATTTTACAAAATAAAAAAATTATTTTTAGAGATTTAATATTTGATAAAAATGTATCAAAAGTTTCAATAATAGGAGTTGGAATGGTTACGACTCCTGGTGTTACTTACAGAATGTTCCAGTCACTTGCTAAACAAAAAATAAATATTCAAGTAATATCTACATCAGAAATAAAAATTTCTGTTCTGATAGATAAAAAGAATGTTAGAAAAGCCATATCTGCTCTTCACAAAGAATTTAATTTAAATAGATAATGCATGAATATTAGACCATTTCGAGAAATAAAGAGAAGAAAAACTAAAGAAATTACTGTTGGCCATGTAAAAGTTGGTGGAGATAATCCAATTTCTGTCCAATCAATGACAAATACATTAACTAAAAATGTTAAAGAAACGATAAATCAAATCGAACAAATTCAAGAAGCAGGAGCTGATATTGTAAGAGTGTCGTGTCCAGATGAAGAATCAACTAAAGCTCTTAGAGAAATTGTTAAAAATACTTCCATACCAATAGTTGCTGATATACATTTTCATTATAAAAGAGCAATAGAGGCGGCAGAGAGTGGAGCTGCATGTCTAAGGATCAACCCTGGAAATATTGGAGATAAAAAAAAAATTAAAGACGTAATTTCTGCTGCTAAAAATAATAATTGCTCAATTAGAATTGGTGTTAATGCCGGGTCTTTAGAAAAAGACTTATTAGAAAAGTATAAAGAGCCTTGTCCAGAAGCACTAGTGGAGAGTGCATTAAGAAATATTAGTATCGTTGAAGAATATGATTTTAATAAATTTAAAGTAAGCGTTAAATCTTCAGACGTATTTTTATCCATTGAAGCATATAGACAACTTTCTAAGGTTACTGATTATCCACTACATTTAGGTATCACTGAGGCAGGAACTTTTTTGCCAGGAAGTATTAAATCATCTATTGGTTTTGGTTCACTTCTTATGAGTGGCATTGGAGATACCATAAGAGTTTCTTTGTCAGATGATCCAGTAAAAGAGATAAAAGTTGGAAATGAAATACTTAAATCATTGAATTTACGACATAGGGGAGTAAAAATTATTTCCTGCCCATCTTGTGCTAGACAAGCTTTTAATGTAATTGAAACTGTTAAAAAGTTAGAAAATAGATTATCCCACATAAAAACTTCCATTTCCTTATCTATAATTGGATGTGTAGTTAATGGACCAGGTGAGGCAGCACAAACTGACATAGGTATAACAGGAGGAGGAAAAGGTAATAATATGCTTTATTTAAATGGAATTGAATCTGAAAAAATATCAAGCGAAGAAATGATTTCCAAAGTGGTAAGACTTATTGAAGAAAAAGCTGAAGAAATCGAAAAAGCATAAAAATGTTACCTTTATCAAAAGTTCAAGAATTAATATCTAGGCACTCTAGATTGGAAAAAGAACTTTCATCTCAAGAAATTGATAAAAAAACATTTGCGGAAAAGTCAAAGGAGTACTCGGACCTAAGTGATATCATTAAAGAAGCTATTTCATATTTTAATTTTCAAAAAAATAAAGAAGAATTGGAAAAATTAATTAACGATAATAATTCTGATAAAGAGATGAAAGATTTAGCTATAAATGAATTGAATGAACTTGAAAAAAATAATGAAATTAATGAAAAAAAAATAAAATTATTTTTGTTACCAAAAGATGAAGCTGATACAAAAAATGCCATGATTGAAATAAGAGCTGGAACTGGAGGTTTAGAAGCAAGTTTATTCGCCTCTGATCTGTTTAAGATGTATGAAAAAGTAAGTAACAAAAAAAAATGGTTACTAGAGGTTATATCGATTTCCAAAAGTGATGCTGGAGGACTTAAAGAAGTTATTGCATCTATAAAAGGTAAAAATATTTATTCTTCTTTAAAGTATGAAAGTGGTGTTCATCGAGTTCAAAGAGTTCCAGATACTGAAACACAAGGGAGAGTTCATACATCTGCTGCCACGGTTGCAGTGATGCCAGAGGCCGAAGAAGTGGATGTTAAAATTGATGATAAAGATTTAAGAATTGATGTATTTAGAAGTAGTGGTCCTGGAGGTCAAAGTGTAAACACAACAGATTCTGCTGTGAGAATCACTCACATTCCAACTGGGATAGTAGTTAGTCAACAAGATGAAAAATCCCAAATAAGAAATAAAGAAAAAGGTTTGAAAATTCTTAGATCAAGAATATATGAACTAGAAAGACAAAAAAGAGACGAAGAAAGATCTAAAGACAGAAAAAGCAAAATCGGTACCGGAGATAGATCGGAAAGAATTAGAACATACAATTTTCCTCAAGGAAGAGTAACTGACCATAGAATTAATTTAACCTTACATAAATTATCTGAATTTATGGAAGGAGAAATATTTGATGAGATGATAGAAAACTTGATTATACAAGCTCAAGAAAATGAACTTGGAAGTATATAAATATGATTTATAGAGAAATTTTAAAAAAAGGGAGTATTTTTTTAAAAAAAAATAAAATTAAAAATTCATGTTTAGATACTGAATTAATTTTATCAAAGGTAACGAATAAAAAAAGAGAAGAAGTGTTATTAAACACTGATTATAATTTAAATGGTAAAGATATAAGAAAATTTAAAAATTATTTATTAAGGAGATATAAAAAGGAACCAATGGCATATATTCTTGGTTATAAACATTTTTGGAAATCTAAGTTCTTAACCAACAAATCAGTTTTGATTCCTAGGCCAGATACTGAACTCATCATAGAAAAAACTTTAAATTATTTACCATTAAAGAAGTCTAAAAAAATTTTAGATGTTGGAACTGGTTCAGGTTGCATTATAGTTTCTCTATTAAAAGAGAGGCCAAAATGTTCTGCAACGGCAATAGATATATCTAAAAATGCAATAAATGTTGCAAAAATTAATGCAAAATTACATCAATTGGAAAATAAAATTAATTTTGTTAATATGGATATTGACAAATATAAATCTTGTAACTATGATTTAGTTGTATCTAATCCTCCTTATATAAATAGTGTTGATTTAAAAAGATTAGATGATGATATAAAATTCCACGAACCTATGTTAGCACTATCAGGAGGTTCTGATGGATTTAGAGATTTAAAAAAAGTAATTATAAAGAGTAGAAAATTGTTAAAAGTAAACGGTAAATTGATACTTGAAATTGGACATACACAAAAAAACCAATGTTTGAGGATACTTAAAGAAAATGGTTACTACATAAATCAATTATCTAAAGATTTGTCTGGAAACGACAGATGCATAGTAAGTACCAGATTGCAATAATGAATAGTTTCAAAAACAATACTAGAAGAGGTCGGTTTAAACCTAATGGAGAACGCAGTTTCAGAAGAAACGGGAATGGAAATAAACCCAATGGTGATTTTGGTAATGGATCTGCTTTTAAAAGAAGACATCCAGGAAAAAATAATCAAAACGCTGCAAAACTTGTTGAGAAATACAATGACCTAGCCAGAGAAGCACTATCAAATGGGGATAAAATCTTGTCTGAAAACTATTTACAACATTCAGAACACTTTTCAAGAATCTTAAAATCTCAAGAAAATTTAAAAAATTTTAACCAAATTGAGACAGATGTTAACGCTAGCAATCAAATAAAAACAGATAACGAAAATAGAGAAACGAAAGAAAATAGCTAAAATAAGTTACATTTTAGATATTAGATTAGATTTAAGAACATCAATTTTAATTTTATTTACTTCAAATTTTTTACGTTGACTACCCTTTAATATCTTTCCCGATGGTAACTTTAGTTTTTGTGAATTAATTTTTTTTCCATTTTCAATAACCTCATAATGTAAGTGTGGGCCAGTAGATAGACCTGTGGAACCAACATATCCAATTATTTGTCCTTGTTTTACTCTAGCTCCTTTTTTAATACCTCTTGCAAATCTTGACATATGTGCATAAACAGTTTGATAAACTCTATTATGTTTTATCTTCACACAATTTCCTCCACCACCACACCATTGAGCTCTAACTACTAAACCATCTCCTGAGGCAAGTATAGGTGTACCAGTTGGAGCAGCAAAATCAGTTCCGGTATGCATTTTTGTAAAACCTAATATAGGATGTTTCCTTTTTCCAAATGAAGAAGATAATCGAGCTCCATTTATTGGTGTTTTCATCAAAGTTTTTCTCATACTTTTTCCACTCTCATCAAAATAATCAATCTTATTTTTTTCATACTCATGTCTATAAAGTTTAAGATCTTTATTTCGTAAATTTAAATTAGAAAAAATTATATTACCAGTTTCAATTACCTTTCCATCCTCATTTAAAAATTCTTCATAAATAATTTGAAAACTATCATTTTTCCAAACATCTCTTTGAAAATCTACTTGAAAACCATATAATCTTGCAAATTCAATAATAATATTTGGCATTATTTCCAAGCCTAAAGCAGTTTGATATAGGCTGTTAGTAATTATACTTTCTTTATAAGCAATAGTTTTGGTAAGTTCTTTTTCTAATATTTTTGAATTAAAAATATTTTTTTCATAATCTCTTGTATATTTTGCTTCTTTTTTTTTGTTTATCTCAATAATAAAGTTTTCAATCTTAGGAATATTTTTTTTATCTATTTTTATATAAATTTTTTGATTAGGTTTTAGTATTTTTATTTTTTTATCTTTTTTAACTGTTTCAAGAAATAAATTTCTTTCTTTTTTTGTTATTTCAATATTATTAATTATACTCTCATAATTATCTCCTTCTTTAACAATATAATGAAATTCTATATATCTATCTTCCAGTTCAGAAGTTATTTTTGCAAAAGTTTTTTGAAAATAAATATTGTTTAGCGTTTTTTTTATATTTTTATATTGAGTCTCTTTATTTAATTCGTAAAAATAAGTTACTAAACTTGTAATAATTATTAATAAAATTAACCATATAAAATGTGAAATTGATTTTATTTTTCTTTTAAACTTTATTAACACTATTAGACCGATAGATTAAAAATGTTGATTTTTATGACTTTTTAGCACATTTTTTGTCTATCTAAAAACTTGATTTATAAATTATTTCTAATATAAGCGTCACACTCAACATATTAAAAATGTTATTTATTGGGCTTAATAGCTCAATTAGCTATTAAAATTGTTTATATTTTAAGAAGAGAAGTGTGGACGGTTAAGGTTACCAAAATTTGTCGTACACACTTCAACATTATACAAATATTATTCTTAGTATTTGTATAGAAGCTAGTGTGCGCCGTTTTTAAACTTGAGAGTTTGATCATGGCTCAGAACGTACGCTGGCGGCACGCCTTATACATGCAAGTCGAACGAAGTAGCAATACTTAGTGGCAGACGGGTGAGTAACATGTAGGTATCTTCCCTTTGGTGAGGAATAACACGAGGAAACTTGTGCTAATACCTCATAAGTCTTTACGGAGAAAGCTTTATGCGCCGAAGGATGAGCCTGCACTTGATTAGTTTGTTGGTGGGGTAATGGCCTACCAAGACTTTGATCTATAGCTGATCTGAGAGGATGATCAGCCACATTGGGACTGAGACACGGCCCAAACTCCTACGGGAGGCAGCAGTAGGGAATATTGCACAATGGAGGAAACTCTGATGCAGCGATGCCGCGTGAGTGAAGAAGGCCTTTGGGTTGTAAAGCTCTTTCGTCGGGGAAGAAAATGACTGTACCCGAATAAGAAGGTCCGGCTAACTTCGTGCCAGCAGCCGCGGTAATACGAAGGGACCTAGCGTAGTTCGGAATTACTGGGCTTAAAGAGTTCGTAGGTGGTTAAAAAAGTTGGTGGTGAAATCCCAGAGCTTAACTCTGGAACTGCCATCAAAACTTTTTAGCTAGAGTATGATAGAGGAAAGCAGAATTTCTAGTGTAGAGGTGAAATTCGTAGATATTAGAAAGAATACCAATTGCGAAGGCAGCTTTCTGGATCATTACTGACACTGAGGAACGAAAGCATGGGTAGCGAAGAGGATTAGATACCCTCGTAGTCCATGCCGTAAACGATGTGTGTTAGACGTTGGAAATTTATTTTCAGTGTCGCAGCGAAAGCATTAAACACACCGCCTGGGGAGTACGACCGCAAGGTTAAAACTCAAATGAATTGACGGGGACCCGCACAAGTAGTGGAGCATGTGGTTTAATTCGAAGATACGCGCAGAACCTTACCAACACTTGACATGTTCGTCGCGACTCTAAGAGATTAGAGTTTTCGGTTCGGCCGGACGAAACACAGGTGCTGCATGGCTGTCGTCAGCTCGTGTCGTGAGATGTTGGGTTAAGTCCCGCAACGAGCGCAACCCTCACTTTTAGTTGCCATCATTTAGTTGGGCACTCTGAAAGAACTGCCAGTGATAAGCTGGAGGAAGGTGGGGATGACGTCAAGTCCTCATGGCCCTTACGTGTTGGGCTACACACGTGCTACAATGGCATTTACAATAGGAAGCAAGATGGCGACATCAAGCAAATCCTAAAAAGATGCCTCAGTTCGGATTGTACTCTGCAACTCGAGTACATGAAGCTGGAATTACTAGTAATCGCGGATCAGCGCGCCGCGGTGAATACGTTCCCGGGTCTTGTACACACCGCCCGTCACACCATGGGAGTTGGTTCTACCTTAAGGCAAGGTTTAAAACCCTTGACTACGGTATAGTCAGCGACTGGGGTGAAGTCGTAACAAGGTAGCCGTAGGGGAACCTGCGGCTGGATTACCTCCTTTCTAAGGATGATTAAGGATTATTTCTTAATCTAAATAATATAACAGGTTAATGTTGACCGTCCTCATTTCTCTTTTTAAAATTGTGTTTCTCCTTTTTGCATAAAGGGGCCGGTAGCTCAGTTGGTTAGAGCACACCCTTGATAAGGGTGGGGTCGAAAGTTCGAGTCTTTCTCGGCCCACCAAAAACTGGGGGATTAGCTCAGCTGGGAGAGCGCCTGATTTGCATTCAGGAGGTCAGCGGTTCGATCCCGCTATCCTCCACCAAGAAGCACTTAGTTATTTTATTTGTGAATATTTTATAATTATTATCAATATCTATATCCGATTGTTCTAAGATTTGAACAATCAATCAATATTCGAATAGATGAATATTTTTAAAAAATTTGATTCAACACAGAAATTTTTTTCTGTGCATAAATCAAGCGTTTAAGGGCGTGTGGCGGATGCCTTGGCACTGAAAGCCGAAGAAGGACGTGGTATACTGCGAAAAGTTACGGGGAGCTGTATGCAAGTTTTGATCCGTAAATTTCCGAATGGGGGAACCCACCACTTTATGTGGTACTTTAAACTGAATAAATAAGTTTAAAGAGATAACCCGGAGAACTGAAACATCTAAGTAACCGGAGGAAAAGAAATCAATTGAGATTCCGTTAGTAGTGGCGAGCGAAAGCGGAATAGGCCAGTAGATTTGTTAAAAAAATTTGAATAGTTTGGAAAAGCTAACCACAGAGGGTGATAGTCCCGTATGAGTAATGTTTAACAAATTTCTTGAGTAAAGCGGGACACGTGAAATCCTGCTCGAATATAGGGGGACCACCCTCTAAGCCTAAATACTCTTCAGTGACCGATAGTGAACTAGTACCGTGAGGGAAAGGTGAAAAGAACCCCTATTAGGGGAGTGAAATAGAACCTGAAACCGCATGCCTACAATCAGTCGAAGCTCTTTTTAGAGTGACGGCGTACCTTTTGTATAATGGGTCAGTGACTTAATTTATAAAGCAAGCTTAAGCCATCTAGGTGTAGGCGTAGCGAAAGCAAGTCTTAATAGGGCTATTAGTTTTATGAATTAGACCCGAAAACGAATGAGCTTACCATGAGCAGGTTGAATGCAAGGTAACACTTGCTGGAGGACCGAACCAGTTGACGTTGAAAAGTCTTTGGATGACTTGTGGTAAGGGGTGAAAGGCCAACCAAATTCGTAGATAGCTGGTTTTCCGCGAAAACTATTTAGGTAGTGCGTTGAATAAATATGCGTTTAGAGGTAGAGCACTAAATGGGCTAGGGGGAAGAGATTCTTACCAAACCTAATAAAACTCCGAATGCTAAACGTAGTTCTTCAACAGACAGACTGTGGGTGCTAAGGTCCATGGTCGAGAGGGAAAGAGCCCAGACCACCAGATAAGGTCCCAAAATTGTGATTAAGTGTGAAAGGATGTGGAAATTCCTTAACAGCCGGGAGGTTGGCTTAGAAGCAGCCATCCTTTAAAGATAGCGTAACAGCTCACCGGTCTAATAGAGTTTCTGCGCCGAAGATGTAACGGGGCTAAAATCACATACCGAATCTGTGGGTTTATAAAGTTTTCGAACTTTATAAGCGGTAGCGGAACGTTCTGTAAGCCTGTAAAGGGATACCCGTGAGGGATCCTGGAGGTATCAGAAGTGCGAATGCTGACATGAGTAACGATTAAAGAAGTGAAAAACTTCTTCGCCGAAAATCCAAGGGTTTCTGCGCAAGGTTAATCCGCGCAGAGTTAGTCGGCCCCTAAGACGAGGGCGAAAGCCGTAGTCGATGGAAATAAGGTTAATATTCCTTAACCTGATGGTAGTGACGGATTTTGTAAGTTGTATGTTCTTAATGGATTGAATGTGCCGCGAAAAAGTCCCAGGAAATAGCTCCATCATTAAGACCGTACCCTAAACCGACACAGGTGGATTAATAGAGTATATTTAGGCGCTTGAGAGAATGATGTTGAAGGAACTCGGCAAAATGCTTCTGTAACTTCGGGATAAAGAAGACCTTTTTTTGGGCAACCATTAAAAGGTGGCACAAGCCAGGGAGAAGCGACTGTTTATCAAAAACACAGGGCTCTGCTAACACGTAAGTGGATGTATAGGGTCTGACGCCTGCCCGGTGCTGGAAGGTTAATGCGATGGGTGCAAGCTCATTTCTGAAGCCCCAGTAAACGGCGGCCGTAACTATAACGGTCCTAAGGTAGCGAAATTCCTTGTCGGGTAAGTTCCGACCTGCATGAATGGCGTAACGATTTCTCCGCTGTCTCCAACATCAACTCAGTGAAATTGAATTCTCCGTGAAGATGCGGAGTTCGCGTAGTTAGACGGAAAGACCCCGTGCACCTTTACTGCAACTTTACATTGGTGTTAGGAAAAACATATTTAGCATAGGAGGGAGACATTGAAGCGATGGCGTCAGTTATCGTGGAGTCACCAGTGAAATACCTCTTTTGTTTTTCTTGGCATCTAACTGATAGCCGTTATCCGGCATCAAGACATTGTATGGTGGGTAGTTTGACTGGGGCGGTCGCCTCCCAAATAGTAACGGAGGCGTGCGAAGGTAAGCTCAGAACGGTCAGAAATCGTTCGTAGAGTGCAATGGCATAAGCTTGCCTGACTGTGAGACTGACAAGTCGAGCAGAGACGAAAGTCGGTCATAGTGATCCGGTGGTTCTGAGTGGAAGGGCCATCGCTCAACGGATAAAAGGTACGCCGGGGATAACAGGCTGATACTGCCCAAGAGCTCATATCGACGGCAGTGTTTGGCACCTCGATGTCGGCTCATCACATCCTGGGGCTGGAGCAGGTCCCAAGGGTTTGGCTGTTCGCCAATTAAAGTGGTACGTGAGCTGGGTTCAGAACGTCGTGAGACAGTTCGGTCCCTATCTGCTATGCGTGTAGAAGAATTGAGAGGAGCTGTCCCTAGTACGAGAGGACCGGGATGGACGTACCACTGGTGGACCGGTTGTAGCGCCAGCTGCAGTGCCGGGTAGCTAAGTACGGACGAGATAACTGCTGAAAGCATCTAAGCGGGAAACTCACCTCAAAACTAGTTCTTCCCATAGAGCCGTGGTAGACCACCACGTTGATAGGCTGGGTGTGGAAGTGCGGTAACGCATGTAGCTGACCAGTACTAATAGCTCAATTGGCTTGATTTATGCACTGAAAAAAATTTTTAGAGTAGGTTTTTCATTATTAAAGATAAAGACGATATAAGAGCAAGAATATAGACTAATTCTCGATAAACATCATTTTTAGTGAAATTTACTAAGATATTTCCAATCGTAACACCAATAAGTGTTATAAAAATTATTGGAAAAAACTTGTCAAACACAAATTCATAATCAAATAAAAATATAAATATTATAAATTGAACCAAAGCCAAGAAAAAATAAAACAAAGTTATTTCATTTCTACTTTTGGTTTTTGATTTATTTATATTTATCAATAATATTGAAAGAAGAGTTCCACCTACATTTGTCATACCATGAATAACTCCAATCAGCATTAAAAACATCTTTGTCATGTTTTTAGATATTTTGTTAACAAAAAAATTTATTTTATTTTTGCTTAATACCGTTGCAATAATTAGAAACGATACCACATAACTAAAATCTATATAATTATTTGATAACCTTAATATAATTAAACCTAGAAAAATCGAAGGTAAACAAATTAAAAAAAAATAATTTAATCTTTCAATACTATAAAAAAAATGGTCATTTCTTACTTTTGTTATTATTAGGTTAAAGGCGCTTGTAGTGATAGATACTGGAAGCAATAATCCAATAGTATCTATTATAGTATAACCTAAAAGTAAAAGTACTGGTGTTCCAAGAACCAAAACTCCCACACCAATAATTGATTGAAGAATTACTAAAAACAAAATAATTCCAATTAAAATGATTTCAAAAATCATATTTAATTTATTTAGCACTTTTAGCTTTTTTATCTAGACAAAAAAACCAATACTTGGATAATGTTTTAATGAAAAAAGAAATTATTAATTGGAAAAAAAAAACGGCTATATATATTGGTAGGTTTCAACCTATACATGATGGTCATTTACAAATAATTAAAAAAGCAATAAAAAAAAATGGGCAAATTGCTATTCTCGTTATGGATAGTTATAAAATAAATAAAAAAAATCCATATACATTTAACAAGGTAAAGAAAATGATTATTAATAAACTCGTTAATTATAAAAATAAATATCAAATAATTAAAATACCAGTTGTTGCCGAGGTTATTTATGGAAGGAAAGTAGGATATAAAATTAGCAAATACAAAATTGGAAAAAAATTAGAAAAAATTTCAGCAACAAATATAAGAAAGAAACTAAAAATTGTCTAAAATAGTTTGGTTTACCGGTTTATCAGGATCTGGAAAAACAACCCTTTCTAAAATTATTATTAAAAAACTTCAAACTAAAAAGTACAAAGTTAAACATATTGATGGTGATATTTTCAGAAAGAAAAAAAACATAAACAGTTTTTCAAGAAAAAATATAATTCTTAATAATTTATTAATAATTAATTATATCAAAAAAATTCAAAAAAAATTTGATTATGTAGTAATTTCAGTTATTTCGCCTTTAATAAAAACGAGACTCATAGCTAAAAAATATTTTAAAGAGAATTACTTTGAAATATTTGTTTTTTGTGACATAAAAACTTTAGAATTACGAGACACAAAAGGTCTATACAAAAAAGCAAGAAGAAATGAAATTAAAAATCTTATTGGATATAATTCAAAAATAAAATACGAAAGATCACCGTACAAAAATATCTTTTTAAGAAGCAATAAAAGCTCTATTTCAGAATGTGTAAAAAAAATTATGTCTAAAATTATTTAAATATTTGCATATTTTTTTTTCTTTACTGTTCAATTATTGAACGTTATATATGTTCAAACTTTGAACAATATGGATAATAACCAAGATCATTTCAACATATTAAGAAAAATTAAATCTAAACCAAATTCAACTCAAAGAGAGCTTGCAAAAGAACTTGGATTTAGTTTAGGTAAATTAAATTATTGTGTAAAGGCATTAATGGATAAAGGTTTCATTAAGATTAATAATTTCAAGCAAAATCCAAATAAGTCAGTTTATATGTATATCCTCACCCCCAAAGGTATCTCTGCAAAGGCAAAACTTACAGTAGATTTTATGAAAAGAAAAATAATTGAATACGATGAGTTAAAAGCCGAAATAGAAGATGATGAAAAAAAAAATTAAAATTATTTGTACTTTAGGACCAGCATCATATAAAAAAAAAATAATCTTATCTCTTAAAAAATTAGGAGTAAGCATATTTAGGATAAATTTATCTCATACAAGTATTAATAATCTCCCTAAAATTATTAAATTTTTAAAAAAAATTAAATTAAAAAATATTTGTATTGATACAGAAGGTGCTCAAATTAGAACTTTAAAAGTAAATAAAAAAATTTTTTTCAAAAAAAATCAAATAGTTAAAATATTTAATAAAAAAGTTTTAAATTCAAATAAAAAGATAGCATTTTATCCAAATTTTCAATTTTCTCAAATAAGATTGAATTCAAAAATATTTGTTGGTTTTGATGATTTAAAATTTTTAATTATTAAAAAAAAAACTGATCATTTGGTAGCAAAAGTAATCTCAAGTGGATACTTGGACTCAAATAAAGGAGTCCATTTTACTAGTAAATTAAGTTTACCCCCATTAACTGCAAAAGATATCAAAGCAGTCAAAATTGCAAAAAAATTTAATATTAAATATTTTGCAATGTCTTTTGTAAATAATTCAAATGACGTAAAGGAAATTAGAAAATTAATTGGAAACGATTTTCTAATTTCAAAAATTGAAACTTTAAACGCATTAAAAAATTTAAAAAATATATCAAAAACATCTGATGCCTTGTTAATAGATAGAGGGGATCTGTCTAGGTATATCTCAATTGAGAAAATACCAATTATCCAAGAAGATATTTCAATATTTGCAAAATCAAAAAATAAGCCACTTTATGTGGCAACAAACTTATTAGAGACAATGGTTAAAGATAATTTACCTTCAAGAGCTGAAAGTCATGATATATATTCAACTTTAAAGCAAGGAGTATCTGGATTAGTGCTGGCTGCAGAGACAGCAATTGGTAAAGATCCAGTAAACTGTGCAAAATTTTTAAAAAATTGTATTAAAGTTTTCAATAATAAACAGAAATAATATAACATTTATGAATAAAAAAAAAATTTTAGTCACTGGATGTGCAGGTTTTATTGGTAGTAATCTTGTTGATAAGCTCACGAATTCAAAAAATAATATTGTTTATGGCATTGACAATCTAAATAATTATTATGATCATAAATTAAAAAAAAAAAGATTAAAAAAGTTATCAAAAAAAAAAAATTTCACTCTTTTTAAAATAGATATTTCAAGTAAAAAAAATATATTAAAAAATTTCTCAATTATTAAGTACGACTATGTATTTCATTTAGCCGCTCAAGCGGGAGTTAGATATTCGATTAATAATCCCGATACTTATTTAAAATCGAATTTAATAGGTTTTTATAATATCTTAGAGGCTGCAAAGAAAATAAATGTAAAACTATTTTACTTCGCATCATCCAGCTCAGTTTATGGTGATAAAAAAAAATTTCCTATATCAGAAAAATTTAATACAGATACACCCAAATCATTTTATGCAGCAACAAAAAAATGTAACGAAATAATTGCACATTCTTACAGTCATTTGTATAAAATGAAAATTATTGGGCTTCGTTTTTTTACAGTTTATGGACCATTAGGTCGACCAGATATGACACCTTTTTCTTTTTTGAATAAACACTACCAAGGAAAACATATTGATATTTTTAATAAAGGAAACCATGAAAGAGATTTTACTTATATTGATGATGTAATAAATTTTATACTAATACTGTTTGAAAAAAATCAAAAAAATATGAATTCTAATTATGAAATATACAATATTGGAAAAGGGAGTCCTCAAAAATTATTAAAATATATTGGGCAAATTGAAAAAACTTCAAAAATAAATTTTAAAAGAAATTATATTGGTCCCCAATCTGGTGATGTAAAAAAAACATATTCGAGTATAAAAAAAATTTACAGAATTACTAATTATAAACCCAAGATAAATATTCAAGAAGGGTTAAAGAAATTTATTAATTGGTATAAAAAGTATTACAAAATTAAATGAATGAAGATAATCTATCTCTTACTTGATGCAATATCTTATAAACATAGTTGGTTAAATAATAGGATATTAATGCCTAATTTAAATAATTATTCAAAAAATGCACTGAATTTTCATAATCACTATTCAGTAACTCATAATACTAGAGGAAATTTAGCCTCTATGCTAAGTGGAATTAGTTCGTCTTTGACTAAAGTTATGGGCAGGAAACAAAGTTTTAGAGACAACAAATATGGAAATATTCAAAATAGGATTAGAGAAATGGGATATACAAGTAACTATTTTGGTTCTCAACCACTTTTTCAAAACGAAAAAGTTGGAGATAATTTAGATTTCGACAATTGTAAATATTTTAGCCCATCAATGTCAGACTTTTACATACCTGCAGAAAAATTTAATATTAAGGTAAGAGAAGAACTTAATAATATAGGTAAAAATAGTTTCAGTATTTTTCATTATACTGATTGCCATGAACCATATGAAACGCCTGATAATAAACTAACAAAAAAAGAATACCCCAATATATTTAAATTTCATTACAGGTTATCAAATATTTTGTACAGAATACCAAGAAAGTTCTTTTATAATTTTTTTTATCCAAAAAATTTAAAAAAAAAATTAGATATTTTTAGAAAATATCCTGATCTTAAAAATCTTTGTCCTAATCCCTTTGGCTCTATTTCTACTCCAGAAAGATATTCTTCATTTTATGAAATGGTATGGCAAAACATAGAATTTCAAAAAGAGTATGAAAATATGATGTTTGTCTCTCTAAGGTATTTAGATAAAAAAATTACGAATATTATTGAATATATTAAATTAAAATATTCAAAAAATTCTTTAATTTTTATTTCTTCGGACCATGGTAATAATGGGATTATTTCTCCAAAAACAAAAAAAAACGAGGGTTGTTTAACTGACGATGCAACACACATACCATTAACTGTTATGACATTTGATGAAGATTTAAGAAATAAGTTAGATATTCGTGGGGATGTAAATAATTTAACTTCACATACAAATTTATATAACACTATTTTAAATATTGTAGATCCGCTAAATTATAAAATTCAAAAAAGTTTACTTAATAAAAAAGAAATAAATAAATATGTTTTTTCTGAAATAAATGACTCAAGACTGAGTTATGGCGAGTGCAGAATGAGAGGTAAAAACAAGGAAATAATATTTAAAATAGACCCAAGTGACAATCTAGATGATATCAAATTGATTGAAAAAAAAAATATAATAAATGATTTTTTAGATGAGGATTATGAAAAGTATTATTCAATTAAAGAAAATTTTAATAACAATTTATTCGAAAGATATTAATAGTATATTTTTAAAATGAGTTTTTGGTACAATTATATTTATAAAATTATTGTAATCGCAAATTTAAAGATTAAAATTTTTTTTTTAATTTCTTTAAGTATTGTCTCATCTTTGCTTGATATTTTTAGTATTTCATTGCTTATACCTATTACAAATTTAATTTTAAATCAGAATTTCACTTTATTCAATAATATTGAATTTTTTCAATCTTTTAAAAAATATTTTACAACAGAAATTTTATTAATTTCTTTTAGTTTTTTATTTTTATTTAAAACAATAATTACAATTTTTATTTACAGATATGTAACTAAAATAAAATTAAATCTCCAAGCTGAGTTAAGAATTAAATTACTAAAAAAATACCAAAATTTAGACCATCAAAATTTTCTAAAAAGACAAAGTTCAGATTATGTTCAAAATATCACTGCAGTTGTAACGGTCTACTCAAATGTGCTTGTAAGTTTTCTTAGAATAATTAGTGAAACTTTGATCATATTTAGTATTCTAATTTACTTTCTTGTTCTGGATAGTAAAACTTTATTAACGTTAATTCCAATATTTTTAATGTTTCTAATTTTTTATCAAATTTTTTTCAAATCAAAAGTTTTTAATATTGGCAAGAAGGTAAATGAGGACTCAAAAAAAATAATTCAAGTTGTTAAAGATAGTATTTTTGGAATGAAAGAAATAAAAATTTCGAATAAAGAAAATTTTTTTAACAAGATTTTAGATAAAAAAGCCAAAAACATTGCTAATAATAGCCTGAAATACGAGGTTATACTTTTTTCCCCTAGATATATTATTGAGACTTTATTTATTTTTATCATTATAATATTTTTTTTTTCAAGTGATTTAAGTATTGAAAATAATTTAATAAATTCTGCAGCCTTGATTGCTGCATACAGTTATGCTGCATTAAGACTAATACCTTCATTTGCGTTAGTATCTAGATTACTTACAATGATGAACAATGGAATAGCATATACTGAAATATTGTATAATGATTTAAAGGATAATTATTATACTAAACAAAACAAAAAAAATATTATTAAAGAAACTTTACAATTCAACAAATTAGAAATTAAAAATGTTTCGTTTGATTATAATGATGGACGAAACCTTTTTGAGGATTTAAATCTTACAATAAATAAAGGTGATAGTATTTTAATTACTGGTCCATCTGGTTCTGGAAAAACAACGCTTATTGACATTTTGTTAGGATTAATGAATCCAAAAAAAGGTAAAATAATTCTTAATGAAAATCCCAACCTAGAATTTTATATTAATAGACTATCTTATTATGTTTCTCAGCAGAAGTTCTTAATTAATGAGACAATTTTTAAGAATATTGTTATGAAAGACGATGTTTCATTATATGAGAACTTATCAATTGAGGAAAAAGATTTATTTAATAAATCCATAAAGTTTTCAGGGGTTGAGGAAATAATAAATTCTAAGAAAGAAGGAATATATTACTATGTAGGGGAAGAAGGATCATTATTATCAGGAGGTCAAAGACAAAGAGTTTCTATAGCAAGAGCTATATTCTCTAACCGAGATTTAATCATTTTAGATGAGTCAACATCTGCTTTAAATAAAGAATTAGAAGAAGAAGTAAGTAAAAATTTAACGAATTTAGCTAATATTGGAAAAACTATAATTTGTATATCACATAATACTTATCTAGTTCCCTACTTTAAATATCATTATGATATTAAAGATAGAAAAATAACCCAACTAAAATAAATTAAATTGACCAAAAAAATATTATTTATAGGATATGGATCAATAGCAATTAAACATATAAAAATAATCAAAAAAAAAACTAAGTCACCAATATATGTATTGAGTAAACATTTTAAGGGTGAAAAAAAATTGATCAAAATAAGTCTGAAAAAAGCATTAAATACAACTTATGAATATTGTTTTATTTGTACACCATCAACAGAAAGGATGAAGTATCTAAAGTTATTTGAAAATAATTGTAAAAGCTTTTTTTTAGAAAAACCTATTTCAAATAACTATAAAAAAGCAAAATATTCTTTAAGTAAAATAAAATCAAAAAAAAATATATATATTGGCTATGTTTTTAGAAATAACTTAATTATTAAAAGTCTTAAGAAAATTATTGAGCAAAAAAAATTAGGTATAATTAATAGTGTCCAAGTTATATCAAGAAGTTATATGCCTAGTTGGAGAAATAATATTGATTATAAAAATTCAGTATCATCAAAAAAGTCTAAGGGAGGGGGTGTTTTACTAGAATTAAGTCATGAGATAGATATATTATTTTATTTATTTGGGAATATAAAACTATTTTCAAAAAGATTGACTAGATCAAAAAATCTAAAAATTAATGTAGAAGATAGAGCAGATATTATGTTTTTAAATAAAAATAAAATACCAATAAATTTACTTCTTGATTTTAATTCTTATTTGAATGAAAGAAGAATTATTATTAATGGGTCAAAATCTTTAATTGATGTAAATTTGAATTCTAACTTTTATTATATATATACTCGAAATAAAAAAAAAAAATATGAGTTCAAAAATGAAATAAGCAAAATGTTTTATAGACAATTAACAAATTACGTAAATAATAATTTTAAAAATAATTCAGTAATTGATTCATTAAAAGTTTTAAAAATTATAGATGAGATTAAAAAAAACTAAGATTTTCATTTTTGCGAGAGCAAATTCTCAGGGAGTGAAAAATAAAAATATTGTAAAGATTAAAGGAAAACCACTCATTTTTTATTCCATAAAAATAGCATTACAAATTACCAATAAAAAAAATATTTTTATATCAACAGACTCTAAACAAATTAAAAAAATTGCGATAGAAAATAGTATCAATATTATTGATAGACCAAGAAAACTTGCATCTGGAAAATCACCAGAAATTTTATCGTGGAAGCATGCGATAAATTTTGTTCAAAAAAATTTTGAAGAATTCGATGTTTTTGTAAGTTTACCAGCAACATCTCCTTTACGAAATAAATTTGATGTTTTGAGATCGATTAAAAAATTAAAAAATAAAACAGATGTGGTTCTGACAGCAACCGAAGCTAACAGAAATCCAAGTTTTAATATGGTTAAAAAAATTAAAAACGGATATTATGATGTTATTATGAGTGGTAAAAGAATATTTAATAGACAAGATGCGCCCAAAGTCTTTGATTTAAATACAGTTGCTTTTGTTACAAAACCAAATTTTATTCTAAATTGCAAAAGTATTTTTGATGGAAATGTTGATATCAACTTGGTTGATAAAAAAAGATCAATCGACATTGATAATTATTATGATCTAAAAATTGCAAAAATGTTAATTTAATGAATTTTTTAAATAAAGTTGTAATTATTCTTGGAAGTGAAGGTAAAATCGGAAAAGCTTTTACTAGGCACATAATTAAAAATGGTGGAAGTGTTAGTGCTGTTGATAAAAAAAAAATAAAAAAAAAATTTCCAAAAAATAATTACTTATATCAATCTGAAGATATAGAGAAAATTAATAGTTTAAAAAAAATTATAAAATCAACAAAAGATAAATTTAAAAAGATAGATTGTGTGATTAATTGTTCATACCCTAAAAGAAACCAAAGTAAATCTTTAAAAGACCTAAATTTAAATGATTTAAAAAAAAATATTTCTTCTCATTTAGGAACTTCAATTATAATTTGCAAAATATTCTCTGACTATTATAAAAAACAAGGTTTTGGTAAAATTATTTTATTAGGATCTATTCAAGGATTAGCATCACCTAAATTTTTTCACTATAAAAATACAAATATGTACTCACCAATAGAGTATACTGCTAACAAACATGCATTAATAGGAATTGTAAAATATTTCGCAAAATTATATGGAAAATATAATATACAAATTAATTCAATAAATCCAGGAGGAATAATCAATAATCAAAATAAAAAATTCTTAAAGAAATATAAATCATCATGCTCAACAAAAGGAATGTTAAATACATTAGACTTATTAACAACACTTGAATATTTGTTAGATGAAAGATCAAACCTAATTATTGGTCAAAATCTGATCGTAGATGATGGATGGTCATTATAATATAAAAATATGAATTCAAAGATCAAAAATATTTTTAAAAATAACAAAAAAATCTTCTTTATTGCTGAAGCAGGAGTAAACCACAATGGATCAACCAAAATTGCAAAACAGCTTATAGATGTAGCATCAAAATCTGGTGCAGATGCTATCAAATTTCAAACATTTAGAGTTGAGGAACTACTAACAAAGAATGCAAAAAGTATGAAACATCAATTAAGATCAAACAAGAAAATATCTCAATATGAAATGTTAGAGAAACTAGAATTATCAAAAAAACAGCATTTAGTCTTACAAAGCTATTGCAGAAAAAAAAAAATAATATTTTTTTCTACTGCTTTTGATAACAAAAGTTTATTATTTTTAAAAAAAATTAATATTCCAATTTTTAAAGTACCATCTTCAGAGATTAATAACTTCCCTTATTTAAAGATACTAGGGAAGTTTAATAAACCCATTATATTATCTACTGGTATGTCATATGAATACGAAGTAAAAGATGCAATTAAAATTCTTCAAAAAAATGGAACAAATAAAAAGAAAATAGTATTATTGCATTGTACTTCTCAGTATCCATCTGACTATAAAGACTTACATCTAAATGTTATCAAAAGTCTTAAAAAAAAATTTAAGTGCTCTGTAGGATATTCTGACCATAGTAATGGATATTTGGCACCTTTGGCATCAATTGCTCTAGGAGCAAGTGTAATAGAAAAACATTTTACTTTATCAAGAAAAATGGTAGGACCAGATCACTTGTCTAGTTTAGAACCAAAAGAACTAGAGGAAGTAATTCGCTTAATAAGAAACTTAGAACTGTCCTTAGGAAACGACAAGAAAAAACCAACTAAATCGGAGCTTGAAAATAGAAAACTTGCAAGAAAATCAGTAGTTGCGAGTAAAATAATTAAAAAAGGGGAAAAATTTACATCAAAAAATTTAACAGTAAAAAGACCAGGTACAGGATTAAATCCCAATATATACTTTAAACTTATAGGCAAGAAATCTAAAAGAAAATATTTCACAGACGATTTGATTTTTAACTAGTTTTAATTTTATGAAAACTTTCTTTATTAAATTTTTAAAAAACATAATATTTCTATTTTTTAGACTTGTTAGAATGATTACAAATAAGTTTGATAAAAAAATTTCATTGTATTTATCAAAATCAAATTGGTCATCAGAAATTTATGTTAAAGGTTTGGAAATAACTACTACTGTAGGATGTGCTATGATGTGCGAATATTGTCCGCAAGAAAGTTACAAAAAAAATGGTAAGGAATATCCTAGATCAATTAATTTTGAAGTTTTTAAAAATGCAATTAAAAATGTTGACAATTCCTATATTATTCATTGGACCGGATTTAGTGAACCACTTCATGCAAAAGATTTTCCATTGATGTCAAAGTATTTAAACCAAAATGGCTACAAACAACACATATCAACAACCATGTATGGAAGGGAAGAAAGTAAAGAATTTATGATAACTGAGAACTGTTTTGACTCAATTATGTATCATTTACCTGATGATAAAAACTTAATGAAATTAAAAGTAAATGATAAGTATTTACAATTTTTAGAAAAATCTATTACTTTTCAGGCAAAATATTTAAAAAAAAACAAGCTAAACATAATGGTTATAGGAGACGATTTTGAACCACAAGTAAAAAAATTAATTAATGATTTAATACAAAAAAAAATTATATCCCCAAAACAAATAGATATCAGAAAGCATCTAGTTACACGTGCTAATCAAATCAAACATTTTGATGGATTTAGAACTAATGAAAATTCTATTAAAAGTAGTGAAAAAGATAAGTTGTATTATTGTGGATATGGAAGATTAAATAAGGGTGTTATGTTAACAAATGGGTCAGTTGCAATTTGTTGTAATGATTATTCAATTGAGCATAATGTTGGTAATCTAATTGATAATAATATTATAGAACTTTACAAACACAAAAAACTTTTTGAGAATGATGAATTTATAAGAGGTAATAAATCTTTGTGCAATAGATGTGAATTTTATAAGTTCATATAATTCGAAATGGATTAAAGTTGATAAAAAAAAATTTAATAATAATTGGAAGTGGAGGACATTCTAGAATGATTGTAGAGTGTTCTATTACTCTTGGTTTTAACATAAAATATCTTATTGATATAAATACAAATTTAAAATCTAATGAAAAAATATCAGGAGTATCTGTTAAACCAAAAGAATATTTGAATAAAATAGACAAAGGTTCAAACGTTTTCATAGCAGTTGGGGATAATAATATTCGTGAAAAAATTTTTTTGAAATATAAAAATTTTCTTAAATTTATAAATTTAATTCATCCATCAAGTTTTGTTGCTAAAAATGTTAAACTTGGAAAGGCAAACTTCATTGGACCAAAGGTAATAATTAACTCTGATAGTAAGATTAATGATAATTGTATAATAAATTCAGGTTCGATAATTGAACATGAGTGTAAATTAATGAATAATGTTCACGTTGGTCCAGGATCAATAGTCTGTGGAAGGGTTAAACTGAAAAAAAATTGTTTTATAGGCGCGGGGTCTAAAATAATTCAAAATATAACAATTAAAGAAAATTGTATTATTGGTGCTGGTTCGGTTGTTTTATCGCATACTAAATCAAATTGTACTTATATTGGATCACCTGCTAAATTAAAAATAAAAGATATTACAAAATGATATTTGTTTCATCAGCATCCTTAAAAAATAAAAATATAAATAAAGTATTAAGTAACTTTAAAAAAAATAAAATTTTAAATGTCGAATTGAGTGGGGGTACAAAATTTAACCAAAAATTGGAAAAAATTATTTTAAAATACAATAAACATATGAACTTTACGGTACATAATTATTTTCCACCTCCGAAAAAAGATTTTATTTTAAATCTCGGATCTATAGATGAAAAAAATAGACAGGAAAGTCTTAAACTTTGCAAAAAGGCTTTAAGCATTTGCAAAAAAATTAAAATCAATAAATACGCTGTGCACGCACCATTTCTTATTGATTTTACTCCTAATGAGGCAGGAAAATTGATTAAAAAAAGAAAATTATCAAGTAAAAAAAAAGTAATTGATCAATTTATAAAGTCTTGGAAAGAGCTTAAAAAGGTCTCAGGAAATGTAAACTTATATTTAGAAAATAACGTTTTAAGTTATGAAAATTTCAAAAATTTTGAATATAAAAACCCATTTTTATGTACAGACTATAAATCTTATTTAGAATTAAGAAGAAAAGTTGATTTTAAAATATTGTTAGATTTCGGACATTTATTTGTTTCATGTAAAACATTAAATAAAAACTTTTTTAAAGAGGCTGAAAAGTTTACAAATCTAACTGATTATTTCCATATAAGTGACAATAATGGAATTAGTGATTAAAATAAAGGATTGAACATTAAGAGTGAAATTTTTAAATTTTTAAAAAAAAAAAAAATTAAGAAAAATTCAATTTTAACTTTAGAAATTTATCAGAATATTAATATTATAAAAAAAAATATAAAAATAGTTAGTAAATTAATTAAATGAAAATTGTAATATATGGAATAAAGTCATCCGGAAAAATAATTGCTGAAATACTTAAAGAAAACTCAAATTATGATATTGTTGGTTTTATTGGAAATAAAGAGGAAAAAAAAAAGTTAAAAGGAAAGAAAATTTTTTTAGATTTACCTTTCTTAGGAGATGAAGAATTAATTCCAAAATTAATATTAAATGGTATTGATGGTTTTATTGTTGGAGTTGGAAATATAAATCTTAAAGAAGAAATTTTTTATAAATTTGAAAAAAAAGGTTTAAAACCAGTATCAGCTATTTCAAAGTATGCTAAAATTTTTCCTGGAACAAAAATCGGTAAAGGATCAACAATTGGAAACAGCTGTATAATTTCAAGCAATGTTAAAATTGGAAATAATACTTTTGTTGGAACAAATTCTATTATCGAGATAGGTGTTGAAATCTCTAATAATTGTAAAGTTGGATCAAATGTTTTTATTGGTGCTGATGCAAAAATAGGCAAAAACGTAAATATTGGAGTATCTTCTACAATTCTTACTAATTGCAAAGTTGGTAAAAATAACTATTTATCCCCAAGAACTTTAATATCAAAAAATGTTAATTCTAAATTAAGATAATGTTAAAAACAATTTTTATAGCTGGTGGAGCTGGATATGTAGGTTCAAAATTAGTTGAACTAGCATTGAAAAAAAAATATAAGGTAATTTGTTACGACAACCTTGTTTATGGAAAATCATCAATTAAAAAATTTATAAAAAATAAAAATTTTTTTTTTATTAAAGGCGATGTAAGAGATAAGAATAATCTTAAGATTTCATTTTCAAAACATAAAATTGATTACGTTGTAAATTTGGCGTCTATTGTTGGAGATAAACAATGTCAAACTATTCCTAAAATAGCTTATGATATCAATTATTACGGAAATAAAAATCTCACAGAAATATCTAAAATAAATAAAATAAAAAAATTTGTTTTTGCATCTACATGTTCGAATTATGGAATAGTAAACCCTAATGAATTTGCAAATGAAAATTCGAAATTATTTCCTGTTTCATTATATGCAGAGTCTAAAGTAGATGCAGAAAATTATCTTTTAGATCAAAAAATTAAGAGCCTTGAAATCATTATTTTAAGGTTTGCAACAGCATATGGAGTTTCAAATAGAACTAGGTTTGATCTTACTATTAATTCTTTTACATACGAAGCAATCAAATATAAAAAATTACATATTTTTGCAAAAGAAACCTGGAGACCTTTTATTCATGTTGATGATATGTGTTTGATGATACTAAAAACATTAAAAATTAAAAATAAGAATAAGGTTGTTTTGAATGCAGGATTTACAAAAAATAATTTTTCCAAACAAACAATTGTGGAAAAAATAAAAAAAAATATCAAAAATTGCAAAATTGAGTATGTAGATGCTATTGTAGATAGAAGAGATTATAGAGTGAATTGTGACAAGATATCAAAATATTTGAGAGTAAAACAGAGTAAAACCATTGAGTATGGCATTAAAGAAATACTACATAAAATTAAAAAAAAAATTATTAAAGAAAATGAAATCAAAAAAAATTTATTAAATCAAAATTGTAAAAGACTTCAATTATTTTATAGTAAAAAATAAATATGAAAAATATTCCATGGGCAAAACCCCTTATTGATAAAAATGAAATAAAACATATAAAAGAATGTTTTGTAAACGACAGATTTACACAAGGTCCAAAAGTAAAGTTATTTGAAAAAAAATTACAAAATTTTCTAAAATGTAAATACGTGGTTGCTGTATCAAATGGAACAGTAGCACTCGATTTGGCTTACAAGGCAATAGGTTTAAAAGGGAATGATGAAGTAATTTTGCCTGCGATGTCATATATCTCAACAGCTTCAGCAATTAGTTATCAAGGTGGTGTTCCAGTATTTGTTGATATTGATCCTTTAAATAATTGTATCGATCCTGATAAAATTGAAAGTGCAATCTCAAAAAAAACAAAGGCAATTTCATTCATTGATTATGGAGGGAACCCAGCAAATCACAAAAAAATTTTTAATATTTCAAAAAAATATAATATACCAATCATACATGATGGAGCCCAGTCTCTTGGCGCATATTTAGAAAAAAAACCTCTTGGAGCTAATGGAACTATATCAACAATGAGTTTTCATATGGCAAAAATTATAACTACAATTGAAGGTGGCGCTGTTTTCACAAATAGTCTTAAGTATTATAAAAAGTTATTAATTTTGAGAAATATTGGCGAAACTCCATCTAAGAAATATCATCACGTAATGTTAGGTACAAATGCTAGAATGACAGAATTACAAGCAGGCTTTGGTTTGGCTCAGATAGAAAAACTTAGATATATAATTAAAGAAAGAAATCGAGTAGCAAAAAGTTATGATGCAATTTTTAAAAATATTAGTTTTGTTAAAACTCTAGGTAAATTAAGGAATGCCAAAAATGCAAATTTTTTTTACCCTATAATGATACCCAGAAGGGACCTAATCGCAAAAAAACTCAAAGAGGACTATGGTATAGAAACACGAGTGGCCTATTCAATGCCAATTTATGCTCAACCTATGTATAAAAATCAAAAACTCAAATTTAAAAAGCAAAGATGCAAAAATACAGAAAACGTAGCTAAAAAAATACTTAATCTTCCAATATATCCTAAAATGAAAGATGCAGATATTAAATACGTAGGAAATGCTATAATTAAACTATTATCTTTTAATAATTTATAAGAGTTGGTCTTTTTGAATAATATTAAAATATAAATATTTTCCTTTACTGCTACTCTATTTAAAATTATACATGTTCAATAATTGAACATAAATTATGAAAATAGGATTAATCAACTTAGCATTAACACTTTATAAAAATGGTGTTTTTTCTGATGTGAAATCATTGATGGATATGGGAACAAAAGAATTAAGAGTTTCATTCAATGACCTCAAATATTCATTGGATCAAGCAAATATTAAAATTAAAAATAATAAATTTAATATTCTTAAGAAATTTCCTAAAGGTAAAAGAATATCAACAGAGAATTTATGGTCGTTATTAAATATAAAAAACTACCAATGTATTGATATAAACAAATCTAATAAATCTATATATTTAGACCTGAATTATCCTTTAACTAAAAAATCATTAATTTCAAAATTCGATCTAGTTAATGATTTCGGAAACAATGAACATGTATTTAACATTGGCGAAGCATACAAAACTATGTACAAAATGTGTAAGAAAAATGGACTAATATGGATCAATCAGTCTGTTTATGGCGGAAATGGTTTTTATCATTTTGACCAAAGTTTTTTTGAAGGATTTGCAGCAGCAAATTCATTAACCATTCTTCATATGGCCTATGTACTAAATATTGGAGCGTATAAACAATTCTTAATTCCATGTGACAAAGATCTACTAGCGCAATTCGACAGAAATAAAATTTCAAATATAGATATTAGTTGCGTCTTCAGAAAGAAAACTAATAATGAATTCAAATATTTTTATCAATATAATGCAAATAATAATCAAAAACCTTTTTTTCAAACATTTATAAACTCAAATTATCCGCCTGAAAAAGTCTACATACCAACAAAAAAAAGAAGTGAATATATAAGATTAGCAAAAAAAGGAGATGAATTTTCTAAGACTTGGCTGAGATCTTTTGGTTATAAGATTTGATGATAAGGCCATATAAAATATTAATTAAATCTAAATCACAAAAATATTTAGTTACTATCGCAATTGGGTCTCGGGTATATCAAGAGTGGAATATTTACGCTTTACCTTTATGGAAAAAATACTGTAAAAAAAATAGTATTGGTCTTATTGTATTTGATAAAAATATTATTGATAAAAAAAATTTTTATTGGAAAAAGCCTACATGGCAAAAAATGCTTTTAGCAGACTCATTAATAACTTTTAATGAAAAAGTTACAGATATTTGCTATTTAGATACAGATATTTTAATTAATCCAAATTCTCCAAATATATTTGATTTTCATAAAAGAAATAAAATTTCTGTAGTATCTGAGACATATAATTTACCTTTTGATCTCTACAGAACAAAAAAAAAAGTTTCTTTTTTTAGAAATAAATATTACTCAAAAAAATATCCTTTAGACTCGTCATTATTTATGAGTGTTAAAGAAAAATATAGATTTCACAAATTTAAACCCCAAAAGGACTATTTTTGTGCAGGTTTAATAATGTTTAATCTAAAAGCTTTTTCAAACACAATGAAAAAATGGTTTTTCAAATACAATAAAGATCAGATTACATTAACTGGAGGTGGAGACGAACCTATAATGAATTTTGAAATATTTAATACGAAAAAAGTAAACATTTTAAATTATAAATTTCAAGCGTTGTGGTTTTATGAAATGGCGGATAAATACTCATTTTTGTACAATTTGAAGGATAAAAAAAATCAATTAGTTAAATTTTGTATAGAAGAAGCGTTAATGAATAATTATTTTCTACATTTTCCTGGAAGCTGGTATGAAGGAAAAATGTGGAAAATTAAGAACATATTAAAAAATAAAATTAAAACCAACTCCAAATTAAACTCATATATAAAAAGAAAGAGTAAAGGAAAACCAGCAGGAAGAATAATTCCATTATGAATAAAATCTTTTGGTGTAAATCTTGCTTAAATATGTCTACTAGACCAAGAATTACTTTTGATAGTAGAGGATGGTGTAATGCTTGTCAGTGGGCAGAAAAAAAAAAAAATTTTAAATTCAATCCTAGAATAAAAGAATTCAAAAAATTAATAAAAAAAATAAGAAAACTATATAAAAGTCCATTTGATTGTATTGTTCCTGTGAGTGGTGGAAAAGATGGGAGCTATGTGTCTTATATTCTAAAAAAAAAATTTGGCCTAAATCCATTAACAATAACCTCAAGACCACCCTTGACAATGGATGTTGGTGAGAAAAATTTAAATAATTTTGTAAGGTCTGGATTTGATCATATTCATATAACACCGAATGAGGAAACAATGAGAAAAGTCAATAAGTATGGATTTATAAAAATGGGATTCCCTTATTATGGATGGTTAATTTCTATATTCACATCAATAATTAAAACCGCAACTCAATTCAAGATACCATTAATTGTTTATGGAGAAGATGGAGAGATAGAATATGGAGGTTCAAAAGAAAACCTTAATACCCTAATTTTTGGTTCAGATTATATTGAAAAAATATATTTTGAAAGTGGGTATAAAAAAGTTATGAATGCCGCAAAACTTACAAAGCAAGAAATGTTTTGGTTTGAACTACCAAAAAGAAAAGATAATTTTGAGTTATATTTGACACATTGGAGTAAATATGAAAATTGGGATCCCTATGATCATTATTTAGTTGCAAAAAATAATTGTGGACTTCAAGAGTCGAAAGTACAAAATTCTGGAACTTTCACAAATTTTGCACAAACGGATCAAGATCTCTATGCTTTACATACTTATCTATGCTACCTTAAATTTGGGTTTGGAAGAGCAACACAGGATGCTGGTATAGAAATAAGAAGGAAAGCTATGACGAGAGATCAAGGTTTAAATCTTGTAAAAGCTTTTGATGGTATGTACCCGGAAAGCTATATTAAAAAATACCTAGAGTATTATAAAATGTCTAAGAGCGAATTTAATAAAGTACTTGATAAATGGGCAAATAAAAAGTTGTTCACAAAAAATACAAAATCAGGGATATGGGAACCAAAATTTACTATTGGTGAGGATTTTTTTTATAAATGAAAAAAAACATTACTATTATTGATTACGGTGCAGGCAATTTAATATCTGTGCAAAATGCTATAGAATTTCTTGGATATAAAAGCATTATTTCCAATGATCCTAAAATAATATTAAACAGTGAATTTTTAATATTACCAGGAGTTGGCTCTTTTTACAAATCTATGCAAAAACTAAATAAACTAAAAATCACAGATGCCATTAAAAAAAATATCTCTCAGAATGGTGGTAAAATTCTTGGAATATGCCTTGGTATGCAATTGTTAGCAAGTCTAGGGACTGAGGATAAAAAAATAAATGGTATAGGCTTGATTAAAGGAAAAGTAATTAAGTTAGAAAAAATTACAAAAAAGATTTTACCTCATATTGGTTTTAATCTAATCAAAACAGACTATGAGGGTGGATTATTTGCTGGTCTTAATCAAAATAAATTTTTCTATTTCGTACATTCATACTTTTTAAAGATTGAAAAAAAAGAAAATTTCAAATTTTCGTATTGTAATTATGGTGGTAATTTTATCTCCTCTTTTGAAAGTGAAAAAGTTTTTGGGACACAATTTCATCCAGAAAAAAGTCAAAAAAATGGATTACAAATTTTAAAAAATTTTATTAATTAAAGTGATTAAAAAAAGACTTATTTTTACTTTGTTATTTGATAGTGGAAAATTTGTTCTGAGTAGAAATTTTTCTTTACAACATGTTGGTGATCTAGATTGGTTACTTAGGAATTATGATTTTAAAAATATTGCCTCTCATATTGATGAATTAATAATTCTCAATATAAGAGAAAAAAATAAAAATTTTGAGAAGTTTTGTAGTATTTTAAAAAAACTTAGTAAGGAAATTTTTATACCTATATCCGCTGGAGGTGGGATCATAAGTGAAGAAAAAGTAAATAAGATATTAAGATCTGGTGCTGACAAAATTGTTTGTAACTCAATTATTAGAAAAAATAAGGGTATGTTAAAAAGAATATCAAAAATTATTGGTAAGCAAAGTATTATTGGCTCATTAGATTTAAAATTGATCGATAATAATTTTTTTGTTTTTGATAATAATTCTTTAAGTTCTGAGCAAAGTTTAGATGATTTTCTAAAAGATTTAGATACTGATCTATTTGGTGAACTTTATTTAAATTCTGTAGACAGAGATGGAACCGGACAAGGTTATATGATTGAAATGGTTCAAAAATTTAAAAAGCTGAATAATTTTCCAATTATAATTGCAGGCGGTGCTGGGAATTGGAGGCACCTTTTAAGTGGACTAAAAAACAAAGATATTAATGCTGTTTCCACTGCAAATTTGCTAAATTTCATTGGAGATGGATTTAAGCAAGCTCGTATAGAATTAACTAAAAGATTTGATTTACCAAAGTGGTGAAAAAAATAAAAATATTTGATTGCTTAACTCTAATAAATATTCAGGGTATTTTTTCAACTAATACAGAAATTTTTATATTAGAAGAAAACTTACTATCAAGAATATTAAATTTTTTTAAAATTAAAAAGATTTCGAATTTTAAAATTAATTTGACTAATTCACAATCTCAAAATATAGAAAAGTTTACCTCAATTTTTGAAAATGACGACGTAGGAAATTTTGTTTATGAATATCTTGATTTTATAAATAAAGAGGAATTTAAAAATAGAAATTTAGCAAATTTTATAATTAAATTTTTTTGCAATAATAGGAACCTTATTTCTTTTATGTCAATTGAAAATTTTCTTTATTT
>CACGYL010000006.1 GCA_902577285.1 uncultured Pelagibacteraceae bacterium
AAAATATGGTCTAAAAATACTAAAGACTCTCTAGCAACTCAAAATACTTTTAATCATAGAGTTAAAATGTGCTCTTTAGCTGCTAAAGGGAAATGGACGATTAAACTTGAAAATAAATAAAAAAAAATTTATTTATCTTATTTCACCAAATAAAATAATTAAAAACTTTTACAAAGATCTCAGGACAGTCTTAAATACGAATAAAGTCTATTTTTTCCAAATGAGACTTAAAAATTATTCGTTCAAAGAAAAAATTCTGATTGGAGTTAAATTAAAAAAAATATGTAAAGAGTATAATGTAAAATTTATAGTCAATGATGATCCATCGCTTGCAAAAAAAATAAATGCTGATGGTTGTCATTTAGGTCAAAACGACATGAGAATTGAGGAAGCTCGAAGTATAATTGGAAATAAAATAATTGGTGTTACTTGTCATAATTCTATACGGCTAGCTAAAATTGCTATTAAATCAAAAGCAAATTATCTTGCATTTGGAGCATTCTATTCAACAAAAACTAAAAAAGTGAGATATCGCGCTAGCACTAAAATTTTAAACAAAGTAAATAAAATAACTAATCTTCCTAAAGTCGCAATTGGTGGAATTAATAATACTAATTATAAAAATCTATTATTGAATAAAGCAAATTTTTTAGCTATTTCAGGCTACGTTTGGAAAAATAAAAAATTTAAACCATTAAAAGCAGTAAGGATGTTAAGATGAAAATTAATGCGGGAGAAATCAGAGTTGGAATGCTTTTGGAGTATAAAAATGATTTATGGCAAGTTCTGAAAACCCAACATGTAAAACCTGGTAAAGGTGGGGCATTCGCACAAGTAGAAATGAAAAGCGTTGCTAAAAATACGAAATTGAATGAGAGATTTAGATCTAGTGAAACTGTTGAAAAGGCAAATTTAGAAGAAACAAATTTTAATTATCTTTATTCGGATGAAAATAATTATTATTTTATGAATGCAAAGACTTTTGATCAAATTGAATTAAAAAAAGATATTATTGGAGAAAAAGGTAAATTATTGAGTGAGAATCTTGAAGTCTCAGTTAATTTTTATAATGAGAATCCAATTTCTATAGAGCTTCCTAATCAAATAAACTGTAAAATTGCTTCAACTGATGCTGCATTAAAAGGTCAGACAGTCTCTTCATCCTACAAACCCGCAATACTTGATAATGGCATTAAAATTCAAGTTCCTCCATTTATAGAAGTTGAGGATGAGATAATATTAGATACTAGAACATTTGAATATGTAAAAAAAATTTAAAAATGAATTCTATTTCTCCAAATTTAAATATTATGATTAAGGCATGTGAGAAGGCATCAAAAGTAATAATTAGGGATTTTGGTGAAATTGAAAATTTACAGGTTTCCAAAAAAGGTCCAAGAGATTTTGTAACTAAAACTGATAAAAGAGTCGAAGAAATCCTTATAGAAGAGCTGAGCAAAGCAAAAAAAAATTATTCATTTTTAACAGAGGAAACTGGAAAAATTGAAAATCAAGATAAAGATAAAATTTGGATAATCGATCCAATTGATGGTACAACAAATTTTTTACATGCTATACCACATTTTGCAATTTCAATAGCTCTTAAAATTAATGAAGACTTACAATCAGCTATAGTATTTGACCCTATTAAGAATGAAATTTATTATGCTGAAAAAGATAATGGTGCTTTCTTTAATAATCAAAGAATAAGAGTTTCAAATAAAAATAATTTGGATGATTGTTTATTTTCATCAAATTCAACAGGAATTAAATCAATATATCCAGATTTAAATATGAGAAATTCAGGTTGTGCTGCTCTTGATTTGGCATATGTTGGGTCTGGAAGATTAGATGGATACTTTCATAACAAAATAAATTTATGGGATATAGCTGCAGGAATTCTTATTGTTAAAGAAGCTGGGGGTATGCTAAATGATATTAGTAAATATAACTATGAAAACATAAACATAAGAGCAGCAAGTAGCAATATTTTTTCAAAAATGATGGAAAAATTAGAGAAGTTTTAATTGTTTTTATTTAACTTTTTGCTATAAAGCCGCCTATGAAAAAAAACATACATCCAAATTACCATAATATAAATGTAGAAATGACTGATGGATCACAATTTCAGACAAAGTCCACATGGGGATCCGAAGGTGAAACACTTAAACTTGAGATTGATCCTAAATCTCATTCAGCTTGGACAGGTGGAAAACAAAAAATATTAGATAAAGGTAGAGTAAGTAAATTTAACAAAAAATTTCAAAACTTTAGATCAGAGAGTAAATAATGAATAATGCCCCCTTAATGCCAATGGCTACAGCTGTATGGTTAGTAGAAAACACTTCATTAACCTTCAAACAGATTTCTGAATTCTGTAAATTGCATGAGGTAGAAATTCAAGGGATTGCAGATGGTGATGTTGCCAAAGGTATTGTTGGTTACAATCCAATTATAGCAGGCCAACTGACAAAAGATGAGTTAGAACTTTCATCAAAAGACCCAAATAGACCTCTAGTTTTAAAGGTAAATGAAATAGAAATTGAAAGTGATCAGATTAAGTCTAAAAAATATGTGCCCCTTTCTAAAAGACAAGACAAACCAGACTCTGCTTTATGGCTTATTAAACAACACGCTATTTTAAAAGATTCTCAAATTGCAAAACTTATTGGAATTACAAAAAATTCAGTAACAGCAATAAGAAATAAAAGTTATTGGAACTTTAACAACTTAAACCCTAAAGATCCTGTGGCAATGGGCTTATTCAGTCAAACTGATTTAGTAAAAGCATTGGAAAAAGCTGAGAGAAGATTAAAAAGAGAAAAAAAACAAAAGTTACAACAATCGAATTAAACTATGAAATGCAATAGACAATATATAAATAAAGTGCTATTCAATGCCTTTTTTGGAGGTAGTTATTAAAATAGAAGTAAAAGATAATAATATTGAACAAGCTTTAAGAGTTTTAAAAAGAAAGTTACAAAGAGATGGTTTTTTTAAAATAATAAAATTAAAAAACACGTACGAAAAACCATCTGAAAAGAAAAAAAGAATTCTCCAAGAAAATATTAAAAGAGTAAAGAAACTTAATAAACTTAAAAATAGAATTTAATTACCGCGGGGTGGAGCAGCCTGGTAGCTCGCAAGGCTCATAACCTTGAGGTCGGCGGTTCAAATCCGTCCCCCGCAACCAATTCTATAATCTAAACTTTGATTTTTTTGAGTCTATTAAAAAACCTTTGACTGTATCAGTTGTAAGTTTTTCAAAACTTTTTCCAAACTTTTCTATTTTTTCAATTATTGAGGGGGGAACAGTAATTATTTGACACCCTAAACTTTTGGCTTGTAGATAGTTGTATGGCTCTCTGGTGCTTGCCCAAAGTATTTCTACATTTTTAAAACTCTTCGATATTTTTATGCTTTCTATAAACTGTGGAATTGGATCTATACCAGTATCAGCCATTCTTCCTGCAAAAATTGAAATAATAACTTTAGTTTTTTTATCAATTTGTTTTAAAATCTTTTTTGTTTGTTTTGACGTATAAACTGCAGTAATATTTAGTTTAATTTTCTTTTTGTTAAGTTGATTAATTACTTTTCCCATAAATTTTCCCTTAGAGTTTGTAACTGGGACCTTGACATAAACATTTTTTCCCCATTTGCTGATCCTATTTCCTTGGGATACCATATTTTTCATATTGTCAGCAAAAACCTCAAAAGAAACAGGTTTTTTGGTTATTTTTAAAATTGCTCTTGAGTATTTAGTATAATCTTTAGCTCCTGCATTTCTCATTAAACTAGGATTTGTTGTAAACCCCTTTACAATTTTTTTATTATTAAATTTTTTAATAAGACTAATATCAGCAATATCACAAAAAATTTTTGTCAATTATAAGCTCTTTACAATTTCCTCAGTCATTTTTTTGGCATCAGCAAATAACATTAAGGTATTATCTCTATAAAAAAGATCATTATCAATTCCAGCATATCCAGGTGATAAACTTCTTTTTACAAACAATACCGATTTACTTTTTTCAACATCTAGGACTGGCATTCCATATATAGGGCTTTGAGGGTCTGATTTTGCTACAGGATTTGTAACATCATTTGCTCCTATAACATATGCCACATCACAATTTGCGAAATCATTATTGATTTCCTCTAATTCAAAAACTTCATCATATGGCACATTTGCTTCAGCTAATAAAACGTTCATATGCCCCGGCATTCTTCCTGCCACTGGGTGAATGGCGTACGAGACTTTTACCCCGTTTTTTTTTAGAGCATCTACCATTTCTCTCAAAGCATGTTGAGCTTGCGCTACCGCCATACCATATCCGGGTACAATTATAACAGAGGATGCATTTTTCATTAAAAACGCAGCATCATCTGCATTTCCGTTTTTTACAGGTTTTTGCTCCTTACTTTGAGAACCTGACGATTGTTCTGTTGCACCCCAGCCTCCAAGTATTACATTAAAAAACGACCTATTCATTCCTTTGCACATTATGTATGATAGAATTGCGCCTGATGATCCAACTAAAGCACCTGTAATTATTAAAGCAGTATTTTCCAATGTAAAACCTATCCCTGCTGCAGCCCAACCTGAATAAGAGTTTAACATAGAAATAACTACAGGCATGTCTGCTCCTCCTATTGGTATTATTAACAATACTCCTACAAGAAAGGATATTACAACAATAGACCAAAATATGTTAGAGGCTTGCGATATACATAGATAATAAATTAGAAATATAATTGATATTCCTAACATTAAATTTATTAAATGCTGTCCTTTAAACGTAATTGGTGCACCAGACATTAATCCCCTTAATTTTAAGAATGCAATAATTGAACCAGAAAAAGTTATTGCTCCTATAGCTGCACCTAAGGACATTTCAATCAAGCTTGCCAACTTAATATTTCCAACAAATCCTAAACTAAATGCCTCAGGTTTTAAAAAAGCAGATATAGCAACAAAAACTGCAGCAAGACCTACAAGACTGTGAAACCCAGCAACAAGTTCTGGCATCGCTGTCATTGGTATTCTAAATGCTATAAATGCTCCAACTGATCCACCGATAACTAAAAAAATTAAAACATAAATAAACCCTGTTCCGAAATTACCTATTGATAAAAAAGTGACAATTATCGAAATAGCCATACCCGCTATACCAAAATAATTTCCTCTCCTAGAAGTTTCTGGAGAAGATAAACCTCTTAAAGCCAATATAAATAGTATTCCTGATATTAGATAGAATATTGCTGAGAGATTTGCTGACATGATTATTTTTTCTTCTTTTTATACATTTGCAGCATTCTTTGGGTAACAAGGAAACCGCCGAAAATGTTTACGGCAGCTAAAATTATTGCAAGAAAGCCAAAGATACTTGAAATTTCAAAAATGCTTTCAGAGGATCCTGCTAATGCAGCAATTATTGCACCAACTATAATAACTGAAGAAATAGCATTTGTTACTGACATCAGTGGAGTATGCAATGAAGGTGTAACACTCCAAACAACATAATATCCTACAAAAATAGACAAAATAAAAATGCTTAATCTAAATATAAACGGGTCTATTTCCATTATTTTACCTTTGTTCTATTAATTATCTCGTCTTCTAAATTAATTTCAAATGTTTTTTTTTCTTTATCAAATAAATTATCGATGTAGTTAAAAACATTTTTTGAATATAAATTCGAAGCTGAGACAGGTAACTTATTCAAAATATTTTCTTCTCCCAAAATTTTTACACCATTGCTATCTATCACTTCATTAACTTTTGTTAATTCTGAATTTCCACCCTGCGAAGCAGCTAAATCATAAATTACAGAACCACTTTGCATTACATCAATCATTTCTTTTTTTATAATTATTGGAGCTTTTTTTCCAGGAATTAACGCAGTGCATATTACAATGTCAATTTTTTTTAATGTCTCCTTCAATAAATTTTCTTGTTTAATTTTAAATTCTTCTGAGGTTTCCTTAGCATATCCTCCTTCAGTTTCTAGATTTTCTGAACCCTCGATTGTTAAAAATTTTCCACCTAAACTCTCAACTTGTTCTTTCGATGCTAATCTAACATCTGTTGCAAAAACAATTGCTCCCATCCTTTTTGCAGTTGCCACAGCCTGTAATCCTGCAACCCCTGCTCCAACTACCAAAACTTTTGCAGCTGATATAGTGCCAGCAGCAGTCATCATCATTGGTATTGCTTTTTGAAAATAAGAGAATGAGTCAACTACTGCCTTATATCCAGCTAAATTCGCTTGCGAGGACAAAATATCCATAGATTGTGCCCTTGTGATTCTTGGTAAAAGTTCAAGCGAAAAGCAATCTATGTTTTTAGATGATATTTCTTTTAATTTCTTTTCATTAGAATATGGATTCAAGATACCAACTAAAATTTGTTTTTGTGATAATTTATTTAAGTTCTCATCACTTAAGATATTGATTTGTAGAATTGCATTTGAACTTTTAATTACCTCATCATAATTTTTAAAAAAAATTGCACCTTCGCGCTCATATTCAATGTCATTAATTCCTAAGTGTGATGCATAATTTTGACTAAGATGCACTTTTAAACCTATTGAATTATATTTTTTTATAATATCAGGAGTTAAAGCAACTCTCTTTTCAAAGTTTTTATCCTCTGATACAGAACCTACAATCATATTATATAATGTAATGATCCAATGATCATTTCTGTCTGGCTTTAAATTTGGGATTTTTTTTATTTATTATATAAACTCTTCCTCGTCTTCTGACTAATTTTGAGTTTAGATCTCTTTTTTTCAATGATTTTAATGAGCTTGCTATTTTCATAAATAAATTTATGCTTTAATAAACGAAGTTACATAATCTTTCAAACTTATTTTTCCAAATCTTTTAAAAACTCTGCTATTTATAGAAATATTAGTTAATGCTGAGGCGTATCTTTCACCCTCCCTTTTAGGTAAATAAATAATTTTTGATCTAAACATTTTTGCCACTTCAATAACTGTATAAGATTTTTTGTGAGAAATACTATAATGAGCGCATTTATTTGATTTCCAAGCCTCATAACATACTTTAACCGTATCCGAAATATGAGTAAATCTTCGAGATTGGGTTCCTGGTTTTACAATTGTTAAAGGTTTTCTTTTTTTATATTGATCTTCAAAAATTCCAATTACTGTTGCCATTTCTCCAGAACTAATATGTCTTTTGCCGTAAACGTTGTAAAAATATATTATTTCAAAATTGAAATTGAACCATTTTTTTAAATTATCCAATAATTCAAGGTTTTTTGATTTTGTAAATGCATATGGTGAAAGATTTTTGTCATTTCCATCATTTCCTAATGTTGCAGAGGTAGCTGAATAAATTAATTTGATTTTATTATCTAAACAAAATTTAAAGACCTCTTTTGTTCCCACTGAATTTGAGTGAAAACATTGATTAAAATACTTGAAGCTTTGAAAAATTCTTGCAAATTCCCCAAAATGAAAAATTGAATTTATTTTGTTTTTATATTTGTCTAGTATTTTAAATATATTTGAAGTATCACCTTTCAGATATTTTACTCTGCTAGATTTAATGTGATTTTTTTTTGTTCCACTAGAATAATTATCAAGACTTATAATTTTATAATTTGTTTTCTCAACTAAATATTCAATGAGATTTGAACCAATGAAGCCAGCGCCACCTGTTATAACAATATATTTTTTCATGTGGGTTAAGCCTGGCAACGTCCTACTCTTCCGTGTCTTAAGACAAAGTACCATCGGCGCAGAAAGGCTTGACTTCCGAGTTCGGGATGGGATCGGGTATTTCCCTTTCGCAATAATTACCAGGCATGCAGCTTATATTCATATAATTAAAAAAAGGCAAATTATTTTTTAAAAAGTAATATATTAATAGATAAACAATAATATAGATAATAAGCGGAGATGAATAAGGTTAAAACAGCATTTGTAGCATTTTTTCCTGTAATCCCAAATAACATGGGTTCTTCTACTGTTGTGAATAGTAGATTTAAATATTGGCCATCAGGAAAAAAATTATTTCAATTATCCCATATAAAAAAAATTAATAATAACAAAATTAAAACAATTTTTTTAAAAAAAGAGAGTCCAATTTTAAAAATTATATTGTTGCCAAAACTAATATTAGAAATATTTTTTTATTTAAAAAATTCTAAAAAAAAAATTATAATTATTGAAGGGGCAAGTTGGGTTTTTTATAGCTTTATAGTTTTTATTACATTAAAGCTTATACTTTCAAAAACCAAAATTGTTTATATTTCACATTCAATTGAATCCGAAATAAGAAAAAAATATTCTAATAGATTTATCTATCTTGTTACATTTCTTTTAGAAAGATTACTTTTGAAGAATGTAGACTTAGTAACTTCTGTATCTAAACAGGAGAAAAGAAAGATTAAAAAATTGCATAATATAAATAGCATTCTTTATCCAAATTCAGTTACAATTGATAGGAAAGTTAGAAAAAAGTTAATTCATAATGAATATATATATTATTCTGGATCTTATCTTTACAAACCTAATAAATACGCAATTGATTATCTTAATCAGAAAATCATGCCCATCTTACTTAAAGAATTTCCAAAATTGAAATTGGTTATAACGGGCGGTGGTTTTAATCTTAATTATCCATGGTTAATTAATAAAGATATTGTTAGTAAAGAAAATTTATACAATATCATATATCATTCTTTATGCTTGTGTGTTCCGTTAAAGTTTGGGTCTGGTACAAGGATAAAAATTATTGAGGCATTATGTTTGGGTACTCCAGTAATATCTACAAGGAAAGGAATAGAAGGTATTAAAATAAAAAAAAAAAATCCCCCATTTATTTTTGATAAAGAAAAAGAAATAATTAAAACTATAAAATTTATTATAAAAAATAAAAGAAAAATAAAAATTAAATCTTTATCTATGAAAAAATATTATCTTGCAGAATTTTCAATGAAAAATGTTACTGAGCGTTTTTTAAAAAAAAATCTTAATTATTTTTTTAAGTATATGAAATGGAAGAAACGAATAAAATCTTAAATATATTAAAAATAATTTTAAATTCATATCTTTAAACTTAAATACTTTAAATAAAAGATAATAATAAGAACCAGTTGCATAAAGATTAGGTAAGTTATTTTTTTTTAAAAATTTTCTAAAATAATAGTTATTTTTTTTCCAACTATCAATTTGCCATTTTCTATTCTCTTTGAAATCTGAAAACTTATTTTCAATTTTATATAAATTAATTTTTTTAAAAAGATTTTCAGATTTTAGATTTAATGCATCCCCTATTGAAATATAAAAATTATCTATTACACCCCAATTATACTGCTTATAACTATTTAAGTATTTTAAAAATTGTTTTGCTTTATCTACAGAGAGTCTAAATGCAATAAAATCTATACCAAAGTGAGGTTTGAATGAGCTTTCTTGTTTTCCATTTTTAATTAAAATATTTGGGTAAATAAAACCCATGTAGTTATCTTCTTTGACTGATTTTAATATTTTAATTATTTTTTTTGATAATATTACATCAGCATTAGAAAATATAAAATAATCATAGTTATTTTTTAAATAATATTTTAAAGAATTTTTCAACATTATGGAGTTGGAATATTTTACATTTTTTGGAAGCTTGCTTTTTGGATAATTAAAATATTTCATTTTAATTTTTTTTTTCTTCAAAAATTTTTTAACACCATAATCATCGAATTGTGTTACACAAAAAGTAATATCAGTATCGTATTTTCTAATATTATTAATAAATGTATTTTGTACTTCATTATTTATTCTTGATTTATTTAAAGGTCTGAAAGATACTTGCCAAAGAATTTTCATAGGTGTAATTAATATATAACTATTATCAATGATTTTTACAAATCTTATAAATGAATTTAAGAAAAATAATTTATTATTTAACTTTATCTTATCTTTATTTTTGCTTTACCCAATTTCAATTGTAGCTGGACCAGCATTAATCGAAATAACAATTTTCATTTCTACTGTAATCTTCTTTTATTATTTGGTAACTAAAAAATATGACCTATCCGCAAGTTTCAAAGATAAAAATATTAAAATTATATTATTATTCATAGCTATTTGTATTGTTTCATCTCTGACTTCTGAAAATATATTTTATTCAATAAAGTCCTCTTTTTTTTCAATAAGATTTTTACTTTATTTTCTTATAGTATTTTTTTTATTAAAATATTCAGAAAATATTATTTTATTATTTTTTTATTTTACCTCAGCTTTTATATTTCTATGTTTGGTTGATAGTTATATGCAACTAATACTTGGTTATAATATTTTCTTTTATGAGACAGGTCAAAATAGAGTAACAGGTTTATTTTTTGAAGAAAAAAAATTGGGTAGATATTTAATTACAATCTCACCTATTTTAGTTGGTATTTATTTATTAAAAGTTAAAAGAGAAATAAATAATAAAGTCATAATTGTATTTACATTTCTGATATTTGTTTTTTTTATTTGTCTTTTTACAGCTGAGAGAGTTTCGATGTTTTACTCTGGTTTTTCAATTTTTATTTTAATTTTATCTGCATATAAAATATCAAAAAAATACTTAATACTAATTTTAATACCAATAATATTGTTGGCATCAATTTATCAAATGAAAATTTATAAATTTGACGATCAGGTAAAAAATACTATTAAGCAAATAACAAATAACAAAAGTGAATTCTCATATCCCTCCAAAGAACATAGGGCGTTTATGATAACAAGCTATAAACTTTTCAAAGAAAATTTTCTGCTTGGAGTGGGTCCAAAAAATTATAGAAATAAGTGTGCAGAGATAGAATTTAAAGATGTTAAAAATTGTTCTACTCATCCTCACAATATTTTTTTTCAATTATTAGTAGAAACAGGAATTTTAGGAATATTAATTTATATTTATATATTTTTTTTAATTTTAAAAAAAATTCTATTCTTTATTTTTTTTGAAAAGACTCTTGATCCTAAAATTTTCTTTATTTTGCCTGTGTTTTATTTTTTAAACCCCTTTTTACCCTCAGGTAATTTTTTTAATAATTGGTTTATGGCAATTGGAACAATTTCTTTACCTTTCTATATGTATTTTAATGAAAACAAAAAATAAATTATTAAAGAATTTGTACACAAATTCCCTGATACTATCTCTACCAGGTTTTTTCTCGATATTTTTATCTCTATTCGCCATACCAATTCACTTAAAAGGACTGGGTATAGATAATTATGGAAATTATCTGATTTTTCATATTTTTTTGTCTTTATCTTTTCTTTTAAATTTAGGGATTTCAAAAACAATAGTCATAAGCTCAAATAGATATAGAGATTTAACTAAGGGTATAGCTTATGATGGTATTAAATTTACAATTATAATTTTGATTATAATTGCTCTGATTTATTTATTTTGTAATTACTTTTATTTAGTAGATTTAAGCAAATACATTATTTCTAACAAATTATTTTTTTTAGGTTTGATTATATCAATATTGTATTTAACTCTAGAGGGAATAATGCAGGCTTACAAATTGTTTAAGCATTTAAGTATTTTTAATTTTTTTTTTTATAGTTTTTCTCTTTCATTGCCATCAATTTCTATTTTAGTTTTTAAAGAAATAGATCTCATTTCACTTATTTTTTTTAGTGTATTAATAAAGTTATTTTTAATTGTTTTTTTAATTTTATTTTTAATTTCAAAAGGTTTGATCAAAAAAGATAACAAAGGTAAGTTTTACAAGTCATTTTTAAAAAACTCTCCATGGCTAACATTAAATAGTTTGTTTGTTCAACTATATGAAATGCTGGACAAATATTTAATTAAGATATTTCTTGGCTCATCTTTTATGGCTGTATATTCAATACCACAACAATTAACCGGTAAATTAAGTATTTTGTCCAAAGGTTTTAGCGCATTTCTTCTACCTAACATTTCAAATAAAAAAAAAAATTTAGAATTTTTTTATTCTGTAGATATTTTTTTAAAATATATTCCACTAATAATATTTCTAATTTTTCCATTTTATCCATATTTATTAAAATTTTGGCTTGGGAATGAATATTCTATTTTAGTTCACGATTTAACAAAAATTTTTAGTCTTATAGCAATCTTTTCTTGCGTATCTCATATATTGCTAACAAAATTTGAAGCCGATCAACTATCAAATGTAAATTTCAGAATCGAGGTAATGTTCTTGCCATTATTTTTAATAGCGCTTGTTTATATGTCCTACGCTAATTATTCTTTAATAAATATTTCTCTTTTAGTTTTAATTAAAGAAATCGTTTTAATTTTTTTTAGAATATATTTTTTAAAAATTAATTATAAAAGAGTTCAAATTTATTTCTTTTATTTAGCTTCTTTAATAATTTTGTTATTTTTATCTTTTATTAATTTCAAATTGTTTTATTTAATTACCATTATACTATTATTATTTACATTCAAAAATGTTAAGTTCAATTATTAGAAAACTTTTAGAAAGCTTAAGTTTCTTTTATTCAAATAATATGAAACAAGTAGAAATAAATGACAGAAAAATTTATGATCAAATCAAAAAAAAAATCGATCCTAAATATGTTGAAAGTAAAAACCTTAAAATAACGCATAGAATTTTTAACAAACAAATTTTTAAAATTATAAAAAACAGAGACCTTAAAAACTTCTTACGATATTCATTTATTCAAAAAATGTTTTTTGTTCATAACCGATTTTTTATTTTAAAAGAACTAAATACTTTAAAAAAAGATAAGAAGTGGGCTTTATATAAAAGAATTCTTGTTGAGGATAGTGTTGGGAATCCTGTAAGATACTTTCTTTATCCAAAATCTTCTGGAAATCAGATTAATCATGTTTACCATTTGAGTATATTAATTAATTCACTAAATTTAGATTTAAAAAAGGTAAATCATGTTTATGAATTTGGTGGTGGGTATGGTTGTATGGCTCGAATATTTTCAAAAATTAATCAAAATGTAAAATATACGATATTTGATACAAAACTAGTAAATCTTCTACAATATTACTATCTCAAACAAAATGGCTTAGATGTTGGATTTAATAAAAATCATAAATTTTTATTAACTAATAAATTCAAATTTACAAAAAAAAAACCAGTACCGAATTCATTGTTTATAGCCAATTGGTCAATGTCTGAAACGCCACTAGATTTCAGAAAAAAGATTATTTTTGAAATGAATAATTATGAGAATATACTAATTTCTTTTCAAGAAAGCTTCGAAAATATAAATAATTTAATATATTTTAAAAATTTGCAATTAGATCTTCAATCGAATTATAACTTTAAATTAATTCTTAATAATTTTTACAAGGGGAATATTATAAAAAGAGAGAAACATTATTTTTTAATAGGAAAAAAGTTAAAGATTTAAGTCAGGAAGATTAAAAAAGTTTAAGTCAATGTAGAAGTAAGCATAGTTTATAAATTTTTTGATTTCACCAAATAAAGAACTTTCAAATAAAGTATTACTCTCACCTCTCATAGAGTAACCCGCATATTGATCAAGTTTCCACATGAAAATATAAAAAATCAAAAAAATTAATAATGATATTTTTTCCAGTACTTTAGTATCATAACTTGCAATAAAATTCTTAAACTTAAGAGTGTTTAATTTTAAAGTTGAATAATAAACAATTAAATTTGTAGAAATTAAACTTATATTTCGCCCATGGTCCACATGAGCTAGTATGAAAATTATAATACATGGTAAAAAAAATAGTAAAGCATACTTTTGATAAATTGAATTGTAAGTAATAATTTTTTTTTTTAATAATGTTTCAAACAAAACATAATAAATAACAATGCTTAGAACTATACTTATGAATAATTCTACAAATTCATTGTAAGTAAAGTAGTGAAAATGCCATTTATAAAATCCACCTATTGCAGTATATAAGCCCCCTTTTAATTGTGGATGTAGCGTTACATCATATTTTTTTAACATTTGATTCATAGAATTAAATTGTTCCTCGTTTCCTATGAATAAAAATAGTAAAACAATTACAGCTATTAAAGGTGAATAAATTTTTAGAATTGAATTTAATTCTTTTCTTTTTTCAATAAAACCAATTGAAATTAGAATATGAACACCAATAAAAAAAATTTGATACTCATGGATCAAAGTTACAATTATTAGTAAAGGAATAATAATAAATTTTAATGAATTAAGATAATTGTAATAAGTATTCTTTTCCTTAAAATATATGAATATATAAGCATGAAATAAAATGGTTATTTTAATAAATATATCTTTTAGAAAAAAAGTATTTGGGTCATAAATAGAAAATAATAGGAATACTGGAGAAAATAATATTAAAATAGCTATATAGTTAGAATAAAATATCTTATTAAAGATTAAAAAAAATAATACGATTTGAATTACGTATAATGAAAATAAAACAAATGTAAAAAATAATTTAGGATCAATATTAAAATAATTATCTAGTAAAATAAAAATTTGACCCAACAAACCTCTTCTAACAAAACCAAATTCATAATTTATAAAAAGCTCATTATAAGAGTAATTTCGTAAATTAATTGAGTCATTGAATATTAAAATACTGTAAACAATCAAAATTATAAAAAGAAATACAAATATTGTTTTAAGTAAAAATGAATTAAATTTCATATTTGAAATTATTTATATTAGTATATTTAATCTGTTTAAATAAATTTAATAAAATAATAAACAAATAACAAAGTATTTTGAATGATTATTATTTAATGAAATTATGAATATTAAAAACGTTATTTTAAACCAAAAAGTATTGCTTGGTTTTTTTGTAATATCTTTATGGATATCAGTAGACACAAGTTTTCACAATTTTAAAAGTTTTGAATTAAACTTTAAGACCTTATTTATTTACTTTAGAATTATAGCTCCTTTTATTATTTGCTCAATATGCCTTTTTTTATTTTTAATAGATAAATATAAATACAAAGAAAAGCTGTCTGTAAATTATTTTTTTTATTTTACGTATTTATTTTTATTATCTCAAATAGTTGGACTTATTCTTACAAATAACTCGATCTTAAATATAAGTTTTGTAATTAACTCAGCTTTTCTAATTTTATTAATTCAAATTTCATACTTTTATAAAATCAATATTAGCAAATATTTTAATCTTTCAATTTTAATTTTATTTTTTGTATTAGTTATTTATTCATATGGGATGTTAAAATGGTTTTTTGTAGAAACAGTTAACCTTAATTTGTATGGAGCTTGGCCACATTCATTAAGGAACTACGAATTTTTGAGTAGTAACCTTCCAAGATCATCTGGACTAGCAAGAAATGCGATGATTTTATTTATCTTTTTCTCATTTCTGTTTTTTATAAAAAACAAAAAAAACTTATTTTTGTATTCTTTAGTGTTTATTTTTCTCAATTTTATAATACTTTTAACACAGTCAAGAATAATATTAATTTTCTATTTAGGTTTTTCAATTATACTTACGATTTCTATTCTAATTTCTAACTTATTTAATTTAAAAAAAAAAATATTTATACTATTTATAATTTTTATTTTACCTTTATTTTTCACTTATTTTTCGGTTAAATATAAAAATATCTATGTAATTCATAAATGTTGCAGCATGGATTATTACACATTTGGTGAGTTACCAGACGATACCTCAAATATTAATTTAAAAAATGAGAATATTGAAGAAAAAAATATTTTATATGGGAATTCGACAAGTGGAGCAGACATTATAAGAGACAACTTTATAAATAAGGGCAAGGAAATTTGGAGACCAGTAGACCCAAGATCCTTTTCATCATTCAGACTCGAAGATTGGAGTAAATTAATAAAAACTAACAAAAGTATTTTATATGGGTATGGTGCAATGGGAGATAGATTTTTGATTGACCAAACAGCTTCTAATGGATTTATTTATGTTTATTCTAGTTCAGGTATAATTGGACTTATTTTATTTATAATAATATTTGTTAGGTCTGCATATTTATCAATGTCAATTATTTTTAAAAGTAAATTAAAAATAGAAAAAAAAAATTTTAAATATTTAATCTCAAGTTCATTAATTATTTTTTTTCTATTCAGAAGTTTTGTAGAGACGTCTTTTGCAAATTTTGGTATAGATTTTTTACTATTTTTTATATCAATGGCATATTTAGAAAATAATAAAAAAGAAATATTAAATAAAAAACTTAATTAAAAATATTGATTTTAATGCTCTTAAAAAATGTTTTCTTGGGCTAAAAATTATTCTAAATATCCAGCCTAAGTAATACCTATCAACAAAATCATTAATTGGTGCCTGTCTTTTGGTTAAAAAAGCTATTGCAGCACCAGTACAAATAATACTGGTTTTAAATTTTAAATTTTCTCTAAGATATAAAGCTAATCTTTCTTGTACTTCTCCACCTAAATTAATTAAAATATATCTTGGTTTACTCTTTTTTATTTCACTAAGTAATTTTAAATCTTTCAAATTTTGATTATTATATATTGGGGCTATATATGATTGAACATTTAGTATATTTTTTTTTTTTAAATAATTTTTGTTAAAAACAGTTTCAGTTTTATTTGGATCTATAAGAAAAAATTTAGTTTTTTTTTTAAATTTTAAATCAAGAAATTTCTTTAAAAATAAATATCCTGAAAATTTAGTTACTTTTTTACTTTTAAAGATTCTTAACAATATACAAAAAAAACCACTATCAAGAATTGCAATATCTGATTTAATAAGCGAGTTATAGTAATCTCGATTTTTATCTATATTGGTAAGTGCAGAAGCTGCTGGTGCTACTAGGTACCCACCCTTATTTAACCTTTTTAATAAAAGGTCAAAAGAATAATCATAAAACTTAATTTTCTTAAATATAATCACACTATTCATTATGTTTAAAAATATTTGAATTCATTATATTATTTTAAAATAATATATTAATAATCCTTCTACAAAAATGAAAAAAAAAATTTATTTTTGGGCATCAGACATATCAAATAGTAGTGGTGAAGGAATACTAGCAAACTCATTTATAAAAAATTATAAAAAAAATAAGAGTATAGAATTTATAAATATTTCAAATAAAGACATATATCAAAAAAAAAATAATTTTATGAATTACAAAAATAGATACGACACAATATATCATAAATATATTCATCCATTTAAAGGAGTTTATAGAATATGGACATATTATTTTAAGAAAGAAAATATTTGTTATATTAATTATTTACCCCTTTGGAACTGTATGTTATTTTTTTTACTACCAACAAAGACATTATTAGGGCCTGTAACCGGATCTATTAATAGAAAATACCCATCTATGCTATTTTTTAGCATACTTGAAAGATTAAGTTTATTAATAATAAAAAAAAAAAATTTCAAGATTACTTTTTCACATAATTTTTATTTAAAAAAATATAATCTTAGTAAAAAAAAATATAAATCAAATTTTATTTTACAAGATTTTTTTTACAGAAAGAGGAGTAAAATTAAAAAATTCGATTTCATTATATATTATAGAAAAAATTCAAAACTTAATGAAAGATATATAATTAATCTTATTAAACAATTAATAAAAATTAACTTAAAAATAGCAGTAATAGGAAATAAGATAAAGCATAAAAATGTTAAAAATTTTGGATATGTTTCAAGAAAAAAATCAATTTCTATTATTTCTAAATCAAATTATGCGCTTTCTAATCCAGAGAATTTATATAGTTATTTTGTTCAAGATTGCTTGAGCAATCAATTAACTATATTTTATAACATTTTTTTCAAAAAATATAATATTTTAAATAAAAAAAAAATGATACCAATACTGTTTCAATCTTACAGTCAAGATTTTAAAATTATAAAAAATAATATTAAAAAACTAAAGTAATTTATTTATTTTAATATTTTTTTTTAAAATTAAGTAAATTGGTATTAAATAAATACCTGATGTCTGCACAAGTAATCTATCAGTAGTGGTAGCAAGATAATGTTTATAAGATGGATCATTTGTAAAAAAATAAATTAAAAAAATAAAAGAGATACTACAAAAAAAATAAACTATATACGGTAATACTAATTTAAAATTATCTTTAAAATTAAAGACTACAATTACTGCAAGAAATAATAGATAAGTTTTACATTTAATTAAGGCAACTACTATTGCTTTAAAAATATCTGACGTTCGAGCAATGATATAATCAACTTTTAATATGTTTTGTACATCAGTGATTTGATAATTGAGCCAACCTGTATTAATAACATTTAAATAATTATAAAAAATATAGTATTTAATTATAACAAGTATTGAAAACGTTAAAAAAACTATAAAAAAAATTGGATCAATTTTTTCTTTTTTTAAGAAAGATTTGACAAATGCATATATAAAAAAAAATATGACAAAAAATAGTGCTTCATTTTTAAACCATAATGAAGCATTAGCAAATAAAACTATTGGGAATAAATAGAAAATTTTTTTTTGATCAAGATACTGGTCAAAGAAGTAGAAAATAAAAATTAATGATGAGAAAACTAAAATTTCTTGGTAGCCTGATAAGATATAGTAATCAAGTGTCAAAAACATAAATAAAGTTGTATAGATGCATTTATTTAAGTTTTTTTTCTCAGAAGACGCGATTAAGAATATTGACAGGCAATAGCAAAATACATAAAAAATTCGTCCAACGTACTCAGTATCAATAAAGCTATTTTTCCAAAAAAATGACCAGATGTAAGGGCCTAAATAAGGATAAGATGCATCTCCTGGCATATTGGATAAATTCAAAAAACTTTTACTATTATAAAAATTCAATACTTTATATATCCAGACCTCAGCAGCATCCCACTCTAGTATTAAATTTGAACCGATTGATAAACTTATAATTAAGACAAACAGAAAAAGGATTATTAATTCATTCGGTAATTCTTTTTTTTTTAAATTAAATAAATTTATAAACGGCAACAAAATTAAAATAATAAAGACAATTTTTTGACTGATGTTTGTAAAGGAGATTAGTAAAAGTAAGTTTACAAATATTCCTAAATTAAGTGTAATTTTTTCTGATCTTGAAATATCAAAATTTTTATTTAGGAAAGTAAATTGTGTTTTTAATATTGGAAAATGAATTATCCATAAAATTGCAGATATTATAAAAATAATATTTAATATTTCAGTCATTTATCCTTTCAATAAAATAACAGTTTTCGTATTGCTCAATTATTTTAAAATTTCCTAAAAATTTACCTCTGTGGAAAAATTTTATAGATCCATCATTTAGTGGCCTTATATTATATGCATTAAGAACAATAATTTTATCCTCATAAAAATTTATATTTGGGTTATAAAAAAACCATTCACTATTAGGTTTTTGAATATAATTTATTGTAGTGATATTTTTATTTAAATTATATTTTTCATAAATGTTCTTAATAAACCCATATCCACTATGATGACAATTTCCATAATGATAAGTCATTCTTTCGGAAAAATTATTTTTTACAATATAATAGAAATTATAAAACGTATTATTATAGATCATTACTATAAAAAAGATTAATACTAATAAAAAAATTTTTCTTTTATTTTGGCTAATCATAAAATTGGATATATTTTTTTAATTTTTTTAGAATTTTGTTTTTCTCTATTAAAATATTTTTATGAAATTCTAATGTCTGGAAATCTAAATGTGTTTTATTTTTTAGAGCTGAGTAAAGCATATCAAAACTAGTATATTTACCTTTATAAATAATTTTTTTTTGGTTTGATATTAAATTTTTTTTAAAATCAAAGTTAATTATTTTTCCATTGTTTATAGATAAATTTTTATTATTTTTATTTGAATTATTAATTTTTACTTTTAACATAAATTCATCAAAATAATAATCGATAATAATTTTTTCATAAAAACCTTTATTTTTAATTATTTCAACTTTTTTAATTTCAGACTTTGGAAATTTTTTAAATAAGTATAAAATAATAGATAATGGATGGTCCAACCAATCATGAATTGAGTCAAATTTTTTTTTATAAAACCTATCTTTATTTGAAAAATTGATTGTAAGTTTTTTTAAAGACTTGTTATTTATTTCCTTAGATATTTTTTTTGTAATAGGACTAAAAAGATAAGTGTAGTTTACTAATAAAAAGTTTTTGTCTGATATTAAATTTTTTATATTTTTAAATTGAGATAAATTATTTAAAAAAGGTTTTTCAATAATTATTCTATTAAATTTAATATTTTTTTTTAAAAATCTAAAGTGGGTTTTAGCAGGTGAGCATATGTGTAAAGTTTCTATTTTATCGTAAATTTTATTGAATTCTTTTTCACTCAACTTAATATTTTTGCCAAAATCAAAATAGGATTTTCTTAATTTGACGTAGATTTTTGAATAAATTTTTTTTTTTTCTAGAAAATTTATAATTTTTTTTGACCATTTTCCAAAACCTATTATAAGGTGATATTTCATATTATGAATAAAATGCTTTCTATAATTGTTCCAGTTTACAACGAAATTGGTACTGTTGAAACAGTTATTAAAAAATTAATAGATTTAAAATTGTATAACAACCTTAATAAAGAAATAATTATAGTGGATGATCATTCTACAGATGGATCAAAAGAAATCATTAAAAGTTATGAAAAAAAATATAATTTTATTAAGTGCTTATATAAGGAAGAAAATAAAGGTAAGGGTGACTCTCAAAAAATAGCAAAGAAATTAGTTTCTGGAGATTATGTTATAATACAAGATGCTGATTTGGAATATGATCCTAATGATATAAACAAGTTGGTTAAAATTGCAATTGATGAAAATAAAGAATTTGTAATTGGTTACAGAAAAATGAAAACTTCAATAAATCATCCATATTTTTATTTTAGAGAATTAGCAGTGAATATGCTGACATTAACTATGAATGTACTATATGGTGTTAAAATAATTGATTGTGCTTGTTGTTATCGTTTATTTTCAACAAATATTTGGAAAAACATACATGGACGGGCAAACAAGTTTGAATATGATTTTAGTATAATTTGTCAAGCTATTAAAAAAACGAAGAAAATTGGTCAATGTGAAGTTTATTATAATTCTAGAAGTTATAAAGATGGAAAAAAATGTACGTGGGATGTTGGTATTTATGCTTTTAAAAGAATTATATTAGACAGATTTTATTAAACAATTTTTATTTTTGGAAATGGAACAATAATTTTAAATTTTCTTTTCTTAAATCGATTATTCAATTTCTTAATGATTGCTTCTGCAAAATTCCAAGCTAAAATTATAATATAGTCAAACTTCAAATTTTCTAAATCATCAAAATTAATAATCTTAATATTTTTTCCAGGAGTATATTTTCCCTGCTTTAAAATATTATCATCGACAATACTTGAAATATGTTTTTTTCCAAGTTCAAATGCATGAGAAAACGTTGTTACTTTTGCTGGAGCTCCATATCCAATTAAAGTCAATTTTTTATTTAATATTTTGGATTTAATGACTTTATTAATTTTTATTTTATGCAATTTTATTCTTTTAGAATATTTTCTAAAAATACTTGTATTTAAAATACCCATTTTTTTTTCCAAGAGTATTTGTTTTTTTAATTTTTTTGTTTTTGCCTTTTTATTTGAATGACCTACAAAAACTCTAATTGACCCACCTTGGGCATCAATTAAATCAAAATCTAAAACCTTTAGATCTATTGATGAAAAAAAACTAATTAAAGGATGTAGGGAATGATAAGACATGTGTTCATGATAAATTGTATCAAATGTCAATTTTTCAATAACATTTTTCAAATATGATACTTCAAAGATAAATAAACCATCTTTTGATAGAATATTTTTTACACCCTTTGCAAAGTCTTTTAAATCTGGCACATGTGCAAAAACATTATTTGCTGTAATGATATCAAATGAATTATATTTTTTTTTTAAAAAAAAACTTTTTTTATAATTAAAAAAAATTGAGTTTATATCAATATTTTTTTTTTTATTTAAAGATCTTAAATTTTTAGCTGGTTCTATTCCAACTACATTTTTAAATTTATCTTTTACGAAAAAATTTAGGAATGTTCCATCGTTACATGCGATATCTAATATTTTATGTTTTTTTTTGTTAAGTTTTTTTTTTTTTAAAATTCGTTGATAATAATTTTCAAAGTGCTTTACTAGAATTGGAGATGTACCACTCACGTACAAATAATTTTCAAACATTAATTTAGGATTAATTAAATGTTTTAATTGTACATGTTTGCATTGATCACAAAATAAACATACCAATGGAAACGAATTTTCATATGAATTTTTGTTTGTTACGTATGAATTTGCTAATGGGGTTTTATTAAAGTTTAATACTTCAATTAATTTTGGTGAGCCACATAATACACATTTTTTTCTAATTATATATTTTTTTTTATTTTTAAAATCTATTGTCATTGTTCATAAAATCAATCCTTACAGTATCCTCTTCATAAGTTTTTTGATCTCTTGGATTTTTACTTAGTACGAGTATTTTAGTTTCCTCTGTATAGAACATTGCATGATCAACTAACGGACCAGTAAATAAAAGATCATTTTTATTAACAATTTTTTTTATAATCTTGTCCTGAGAGTTTGTATTTTTAAAATAATACTCAAAAGATCCTTTCAGAACATAAATAAAATGCCAATCAGTTTTATGATAATGATTTGCTCTCCATGTATTTGCCTTAGAAACAATCAATGATGCACTTTTCATATTTAAGTCGCATAATGGTTGAATAATACCTCTTTCATCTTCATAGCCATCTGGTAAATTTACTAAATCTTTATTCTTATATTTTTCATCTGTCATGTTCCGCACCTATTGTTATTAATTTTATATACGTTAAATTTATTTTTTTTGTTTTTTATTAAAAAGTTTCTTATAGACTTTTTTTGATAAATTTCATCAACTTTAAGCGCAGACAAACATTTTGGAATTTTTTGTATATCTCTTATTATTATATATTTTATAGAGTTTTCCTTTATATAATTAATTATATTTTTATTTTTATTTTTATTTATCAAATTCATACTATTTATGTACCTAGTTGGATAAAAATTTTCCTCAATAAAAATTGAATTTCTATCAAGAGAAAAGGCTAGAATATTTTCTGAAATATTTAATTTTTCTAACTCTATAGAGTTGAAATATGAATAGGAAAATCGATTCATGTATTTGGATTTGTTCATTAAAACATTTTCATTAATATAAGCAACGAATACAAAACTTATTGATAATGATAAAATTGCAAATAACTGAAGAAATAGAGCATATTTTACAAATTTCGTATCTTTAAAGTTATAAAAAAAAATTAATATTAAGAATGCTTCAAAATAATATCTTGGCAAAATTTGACCTGTGGAAAGTACTAAAATGATTATTATTAAAGGTAAAAAATAAACACTTCTCATAAGTGATATATTGAAAAGTGTTATTAGAAAAATCAAACCTAATGACCCAGATAGGCCACTTAATGTTAATGGCACAAACGGCTTTGTAAATATTTTGAAATCTTTAAAATTAAATAGCCAACCCTCAGAGCTTCTTACAGACAATGAGAAAGCATCCATAATTGATCTGTCATTAAAATAAGTATCAAAAAAAGGAAGAAATGGATTTCCGAAGTAATAACTTTTCAAAAACAAAATTGGAAATAAAGTAAAAAGGAAACTTATAAATGATGTAAATATTATAAATTTATAATTTTGTTTATTTAGTATTAAAAAGTAAATAAAAAGTGGCCCACCTATTAAAATATATGATAGTTTTCCAGATATATAAAATAAAATTAATAGCGTAAAAAAAAATATTTCAATTTTATTTTTTATTAATTTTTTATGTACTAAAATAAAAAGAAATAAAAATAGAATTGAAAAAAAAAGTTGAAGTTTTTGCGTAGAAATAAAAAATATTATAAGTGGACAAGAGACTAAAAATAAAAAAAAATTTTTTTTTTGGGAGAATAAAATAAAAAAAATTATTAAAGTAAAAAAATTAAGTTGTGATCCAAAATTATCTGATTTAAGCATTGGTGAAAAAAGCAGTAAAATTTCAGAGTTGGTAAATAAACTAAACTCAAAATATTTTATAATATCCAGATTAGCTAAACCATTTTCAAATATATAAGTTGCAAAATATTGATGGAGAGCCAAACTATCAGCATCGCTAATTGGTAAAATAGTTATTAAATAAAAAATAAATAATACTAAAAGAATAAATTTCGTACTTTTGTCTTTTTCAAAAAAAAATAAATTAATTTTTTTGATATTATTTGTGAAATATTTAAAATTTATTAAAGATAGAAAAATTAATAGGCCTAACGTAAAATAAAAAAAAGAAATAATTAACTTATTTGAGTAAAAAATTAATAAAAGATTAAAAACAAATGAAAAAAAAAGGAAAAATAAGAAGAAAATTACAATTGGAAGATAATCACTAAATAATTTTATATTTTTCTTTTGTATTATTGATGATATTAAAAAACTGTTACATAAAATTAATATTAAGAAAAGAGAACTTGTAACGAAATTTGTTGCAAAATTTGGACTATACGAGATTTCGTACATATAAATATTTAATTATGCATATTAACTCATATAATATACTTGACAAGATAATTGCCTCCTTCAGATCAAAAGAATTAAAAAAAAATTTTTCTTTAAAGGATAAAATAATTTTAGATTTTGGTTGCGGATCAAATTTCCCGCAAATAAAAAAAGTATACAATCAATGCCGAGAAGTTACATTAGTTGACAGAGTTACTGATAACTTTAAAGACGGAAAATATAGTTTTATAAATTACGATAATGACCTTAGCATATTAAAAAATAACATATCTAATTCTCATTATGACATAATTATTTTATCTGCTGTTATTGAACATTTAGATAATCCTGAATATATTTTAAATATTTTGAAAACTAAATTAAATGGCGATGGTGTTTTTTTTTTAACAGCGCCTGGTAAAAAATCTCAACCATTATTAGAGTTTATGGCTTATAAACTAGGAGTAATAAACGCAGATCTTATAAGAGAACATAAAAGATATTATGATAAAAATGAATACATATTACTCTCTAAAAAGACAAATATGAAAATCGAAAAATTTTATCATTTTGAATTAGGAATGAATACAGCTTGCATTTTAAAGTAATTTTTTTTTGTAAAATTTCATTCTAATAGTTTGATCATTTTTCTTTATTTTAAATTTTTTCATATTCTTTTCCAGAGTTTTTATCTCAGTAGAAAAACTTGCAAATTTAAAATTTCTTCCAAAATATTTTCTGAATATTTTTGATCCAACTTTATAGTTCCTTTTATCAACTAAGTTATTTTTAAAGTTTATTAACTCTTTATCAACTTTGAGAATTTTAGAAATTTTTGTGGCAACATCTGTTATGGTATTATTAAACGAAACCAAATTACAAACAAATGATGGTAAGTTATTTTTTTTAATTATATATTTGTAAATTTTAACAATATCACTAACAGATATAAATGGTCTAAATTGCTTACCATCACCATCTATAAAAATTTTTTTTTTTCTCATCAAATTATATACAAATATATTAATTACTAAATCTAATCTCATAGTATTTGAAAATCCAAAAAGTGTCGAATTTCTTAAAGCATTCACTTTAAAATTATTATTTTTTAATTTTAATATTTTATTTTCTGCTTTATAATTTGCTTTTGCATATGTACTCAAAGGATTTTTTTTTCCATCTTCATATACTTTATTTTTGTTAAAACCATAAACAGAGCAAGTGGAATTAAAAATGAATCTTTTTACACCTGCTTTTTTTGCTAATTGCGCGAATTTTAATCTACTTTTATAATTAACATTCCATGTATGGGAAGAATTTAATTCAGAAGAAGGATCATTTGAAATTCCATTTAAATCACAAACTATATCAATTCCGTTGAAGTCCGTAATTTTAATGTCTGTAATATTTTTTTTAATAAATTTTATGTTTTTACTATATTTAAGTTTTCTTCTATTTCTAAATATCCAAGGAAAATATAATTGATCGAAAATTACAATTTTGTAATTTTTTAAAAGTTCCTGACTTAATACTGTACCTAAATAACCTGCACCACCTGATATTAGTATTGTTTTCATTTCAAAAAAGTTCTAATTAGAGACATTATGTATGAATATTATTTTTTTCATATAGTTTTAATTCTTTATTCAATAATTATTTATAAATATAGAGAAAAAATTTCCATTAGTTTAAAATTGATGGATTTTCCAGATAATTTGAGAAAATCTCACTTAGAGCCAACTCCTTGTGTGGGTGGAATAATTATATTTCCATATTTTGTAATATCAATATTTTTAATGAACAATTTATCAATTCTTAAAACAAAACTTTTGTTGATTTGGTTATTTTTGTTTGCATCTTTCTTTTTTATTGGTTTGTTGGATGATAGGTATAATCTCTCTGCAAAAACAAAAACATTTATTTTAACTTTAATTCTTTTTATTACAGTCCCATTAGATAAATCATTGCTAATACAGAGTGTAGATTTAAAGGATATTAAACTTTTTATTTCATTAAATGAAGGAGCTTTATTTTTTACCATATTCTGTATTTATTTTTTATACAATTCTCTAAACTTTTCAGATGGTTTTAATGGAATAAGTATATCAATTAGTATTTATTTTTTTATTTTGTTACTAATACTAAATCAAAGTCTACATATAATTTACTTGTCATCTATTTTTTGTTTAATTTTAGTATTAATACCCAATCTGCTTAATAAGATATTCATAGGTAATTCAGGAGTAAGTTTATTATCTATAGTATTATCTATTTTATTTATTGAAAATTATAATAATGAAAAAATCTATTTCGATGAAATTATATTGGTTTTCTTTTTGCCAACATTAGATGCAGCAAGGATTACAATTGAAAGAATTATAAATGGTAGATCACCTTTTGAAAGTGACAGAAACCATTTTCATCATTTATTAACAAAAATAATTGATAAAAAATATATTTTCATAATTTATTTGCTAATTACAATGATGCCTTTTTTATTGTCTAAAATTCTTTTAGCTACCTACATATCTTTTATAATCTGTTTTTTATTATATCTGATATTTTTAATTTATTTAAAAAAATTGAAAAAATAATTTCTTTTTGAAATTTATTTAAATTCTTTGAATAATTTTAAAAGTGTCTTCAACATTTTTTTTCCAAGAAAATAGTTTTGATCTATTATAACCTTTAATACTCATTATTTTCATCTTCTCTTTATCAAGAATTGTTTCACTTATCTTTGACTCAATTTCATCTATATCATCTGGATTAAAATAATCAGCTGCTGAGTTATTTATTTCAGGTAATGCTGAGGTATTAGATACTAATACTGGGCATCCTTGTGACATAGCTTCTATTGTTGTAAGTCCGAATACCTCACAATAAGAAGAAAAGATATAAACTTTTGCCTCTTTATATAAATCAAATAAATAATCTTTATTTAAATTTGATAATATTCTTACATTTTTCTCGAGTGAATTTTTTTTTATAAAATTATTTATTTCTAAAAAATAATCTTCATCTAAAACTTGCATTACTAAGTATAGATTAATAGATGTAATTTTTTTTTTTAATAATTTGTCGTAAGCTTTGAGAAGGTTAATTATATTGTGATATTTAACACATGATAAAACTGATAAAATATAATCCTTTTCATAATTAATACCTTCAATTCGTTTTGGTTTAACTTTATTTTCAATAAAATTTTGATCCAAACCTAAATAGCAGACATGAATTTCATTTTTATTCAGTTTTAATAATTTAACTATTTCATCTCTTGCATAAAAAGAATTAACAATCAAAATATCGCTCATTAATATTGAGATTTCCATAATTATTTTTGTAAAATATCTTCTAATTATATTACCAGGCATCAGCTGAAAGTATTTCCAAGGTAAATTAGAGTGTAAAGTTAAAATAATTTTAATCTTTAACAATTTGCACATCAAAGATGTAATATTCATCGGTGAATATAGTTTTTTTACGCCATTTAATTTCAAGTCAATAGGTAAAATTAATTGCATCCAAATGAATCTTATTATGGAAATACTAAAGAAATTTGATTTAATAATAAAATTTATAGACTGATTATTTTTTAAATTTTTATCTATTTCTTTATAGTAATTTTTAGTTATATAAATAATTATTTTATTTTTATCATTAATCAAATTTAAGTTATTACAAAAATTAATCAGATAGGTTTTGGTCCCACTGGCAGAATTTGTGGCGACAAAGTCAAAGGCTATTTTCATTTGTAGCAGAATTTTAATTACTATATAATATAGATTAAAATAATCTATTAATATTCTTTATAATAAATTGAAATTAATAAGATTAGATTATTTAATCAAACTAATATATTAAAACTTAAAAAATAAATTAATCAAATTAATTATAAAAAATATAGAGAAAAAATTATGCAAAAAATTTTAGTTACTGGAGCAGGTGGTTTTATAGGTGGACATTTAGTAAAACGTCTTATTGAACAAGGTCATGAAGTCAGAGCTGTTGATATAAAAGATTTTAATGAATGGTATCAACATTATCCTGAGGTAGATAATTTTTGCCTTGATATGTCTATAAAGGAGAACTGTTTTAAAATGACAGAAGGTACAGATGGTGTAATAAATATGGCATGTAATATGGGAGGTATGGGATTTATAGAGAACAATAAAGCATTGTGTATGCTATCTGTATTAGTAAACACACACATGCTTATGGCTTGTAAAGAATTTAATGTAAAAAAATATTTTTTTTCATCAAGTGCATGTGCTTATAATAAAGATTTACAGGATCAACCAACAATATCGGGTTTAAAAGAAAGTGATGCATACCCCGCTAATCCAGAAGATGGTTATGGATGGGAAAAATTATTCAGTGAAAGAATGTGTAGACATTTTTTAGAAGATTATGGTTTAGATGTAAAAGTTGCAAGATATCATAATATTTTTGGTCCTAATGGTACGTATGATGGCGGCAGAGAAAAAGCCCCTGCAGCTTTATGTAGAAAAATTATTGAGTCAATTTTAGAAAATAAAAATACTATTGATGTTTGGGGGGATGGTAAACAAACTAGATCATTTTTATATATAGATGATTGTGTGGATGCAACTCTCAAACTTTTTAATTCTGAATTTCATGGTCCTATTAATATTGGAAGTGAGGAAAAAGTCTCAATAAATGAAATGATAAGTAAAATAGAAAAAATATCTAATCAAAAAGTAAGTAAGAACTATCAATTAGATAAACCAAAAGGTGTTAGAGGAAGAAATAGCGACAATACTTTAATAAGATCTCAGTTAAATTGGGATCCAAAGTATACATTATATCAGGGACTAGAGAAAACTTATGATTGGATATTTCAAGAATTGAAAAAAAAACACAATCAATAATTAATGAGTATAATTCTTGGGTTAAATTGTAATCATGCAGACTCTTCCGCATGTATTATCAAAGATGGAAAATTATTATTCGCAATCGAGGAAGAAAGAATAAATCGAGTTAAACATTGGGCGGGTATCCCAATTAAATCTATAAAAGAATGTTTAGTTCAATCAAATATTTCGGCTGATGAAATTACAGATATTGCAATAAATACAAATCCTTTATCAAATTTTAAAAAAAAAACCCTTTTTTTTTTAAAAAATTATTTGTTAGGTGAAAAGAAAAAGGAAATTTCTTCAAGGTTAAGAAATAAAATAAATCTTAAAAATAATATAAATAAACTTTTAAGATCAAATAAATTGTCGTCTAATGTAAAAGTTCACTATATCGATCATCATATTTCACATATAGCCTCTGCATTTTATCCTTCAAATTATAGACAGGCAATTGGCATTTCTATTGATGGCTTTGGTGATTTTTCCAGTTTATGCATATCTATTTGTAAGAGAAATGAAATAAAAGTTGTTGAAAGAGTCTTCTTTCCAAATTCTTTAGGATTATTTTATGAAGCATTTACTCAATTTATTGGCTTCAAGGACTATGGAGATGAATATAAAGTTATGGGCCTCTCATCTTATGGAAAGCCTAAATATTATGACTTAATACTAAATAATATTTTTACTTCAGATAGCAAATTAGGTCTTAATTTAAAATATTTTAATCATACAGATAAGAATTTTAAATATAAATTTTCAGGCAAACCTAACCAGAATATTTTACTTAGTAAAAAAATAAAAAAATTGATCAATTTGAAAAATTTGACCTCAACAAAATTAGAAAAAGAAAAAAGAGATATTTCTTCGTCTATCCAAAAAATATTTGAAGAAAAACTTGTAAATATAATATTAGATTCGAAAAAGTTATCAAGTTCGAAAAATTTAGTCTACTCAGGAGGATGTGCATTAAATTCACTAGGAAACAAAAAAATTTTTGACGGAAAATTTTTTAATAAAATATACATTCCATATGCTCCTGGTGATGGAGGTGGATCAATAGGTGCAGCATTAATAGCAGCTAAGAAAAAAAATAAAATGATTAAATTTAAAAACCTAAATTCCCCATTCTTAGGTCCAGAATATTCTAATAGCTATATAAGAGAAAAAATTTTAAAACATAAAAAACTCTCTAAATTTAATATAAAATTTTTTAAAGATAAAAAAAATTTACATAATTTCGTTGCGAAAAAAATTTTTAAAAATAAAGTTGTAGGTTATTTTAATAGCAAAATGGAATTTGGTCCAAGAGCTTTAGGTAATAGATCAATAATTGCAAATCCTTGTAACCCAAAAATTAAGGACATAATTAATTTAAAAATCAAAAGGAGGGAAAATTTTAGACCATTTGCACCATCAATAATTTATGAACATAAAAAAAAATGGTTTAATAATCATTTTCATAATCCATACATGTCATCTGTAGAGAATATAAATGAAAAATTGAGGCATAAAATCCCAGGTGTTACTCATGTGGATGGGACTGGGAGAGTTCAAACAGTTTCAAAGAAAATGAATTATGATTTTTATTCATTAATAGAAAGTTTTTATTCAATCTCAAAGGTTCCAATTTTACTTAATACATCATTCAACGAAAATGAGCCAATTGTAATGAGCCCAGATCATGCTTTAGAATGTTTTTTAAGAACTAAAATGGATATTCTAGTATTGAACAACTTTGTAATTCTTCGATAATTTAATAGATTGTTTTATATTTTAAATAGTAAGAAATAAAGGCTAAGAAATAAAGAAACCCAGCCAAATAATATAAAAAAGTTAATCCAAAATACATTGAATTGTATTCAAGAAAACCTCCTAACATAGCTCCTAGAATATTTGCTGATAAGGCCTGTGAAGCTGAATTTAATCTAGAAATTTCTTTAGAAAAAGCAAGACCAGAAAACAAAAGTGGCAAAGTTAGAACAAATGGTAATAGTATACTGAATATTTTTTGGTTGAAAAAATTAAAACCATATTTTGAAAAAAAATAACCAATTATTAATGATAAAAATAAAAGAATATAAATCCCTATAATATTAATTTTTATTTTTTTTATTATTAAATAATTAGCAATAAATGCCATTAATAAAATAACTGCTATTGTAATACTTGTTACAACCCAGGTACTTCCATATATCTTTGCAATTTCAGTGATGCATTTAGTTTCTACAAGCATAAAACCTGATCCTAAAAAGAAACATATAAAAGAAAAATTATTTCTTTTAATTTTATTAATCTTAGTAATAAATATAAATGATGAAAAAATTAGCAGGCAAACAATTGATAAATAGGTAAAAGGATAAATTTTCTGTGGCATATAAATAAAAGGCCAATCATCTGTTGACAAATCAACTTTATAATCTGATGAATCAAAATTATTTATTTTTTTAAAGTATTTTAATTTACTAAAATCAAATAATTCATTGTTATTTTTTTTTGAGATAAAAATATACCTGTCATTTGTTTCACTTTTTAATACTATTGGTTTTTCACCAAAAGTTTTTTCAAGCATTTTAAATAGTTTAAAACCAAGTTCAGGTGTTTGTACAAAAAAACTTAGATAAAGAAATCCATTTTCACTAAGTGATTTTTTGGCTTCCTCAAATGCTTCAAGTGTAAATACATAACTGTCTAGCCTAATACCACCTTTTGATGAAAGATTTGTCTGAGAGTCTAATAAACCATAAATTATCGTATCATATTTTTCTTGAGTATTTTTAATAAATGATCTGGCATCATCTATTACTAATTTAACGTTCATATTTGTATATGGTGCCTCTGGATGGTATTTTTTTCCTATATCTGCAATTACTGGATCTATCTCTACAGCAGTAATTTTTTTTATATTGTATCTATTGGCAGCAGCAACGTCATTACCAGCACCACTACCAACTATTAGAATTTTCTCAATTCTTTTTTTTTTTATCTTATATGGGATATCATAAAATTCTCTCTCATGATCAACATCAATGTTGTATCCAAAAATGTTTCCGGGTGATCGCTCTCTTTGAATAAATGTAAGATCTTCTGATAAGTTTAATAATGCTTGATAAAAAAGGTGGGAAGTTTGCATAATAATTGGGTTTAGAGGTGTTGTTAAATATTCAATAGATATATTTTGATATGGTGAATAAATTGTTTGCTTATTATCTTTTATTGATGATGATAAAAAAATTGCAATTATGATTACACAAAAAGCAGAAAATAAATTTTTTTGCTTATTTTTGTAGTTTATTACTAAAAAAATTAAAAAACTTATTAATATCCATACTGAGGGTGGCGTCCAAAAAAATGAGAATAAAATAAACAAAATAATGCCAAGTAAACTTCCAATTAAATTATAGCCATATGCTTTTAAACCCGATACAGGCCTCATAGTAACTGCAATTAAATGACCGATAGGCACAAAACATAAGGCATTAAACAAATAGATAAATATTAAAAAGGTATAAATTATTATTAAATGTGAGAAACCTCTCGCCGTGTCTTGACCCATAGCAAGTTGTTCAGCAATTGGATTTATCAATATTGTTGAAATTGGAGTCTGACTTAATAAAAAAAGAATTATTATTTGAATAGTTAATAGTGGAAAAATCCAATTGATAGAAAAAATTTTATAATTTCTTAAAGAATAACCTATTCCTAGTCCTAAAAAACATGAAATTAGACTTATATTTTTAAGAAAGCTAAAGAAATGTAAAAAAGAGGAATGTATTCTTATGATTGATAATTCTAAAAAAAGACTTAATCCCGCTGCTAAAATTATATTAAAATATATCTCTTTTTTATTTAATTTATCAAATACTTTTGTAGGTGAGCTTAAGAAAAAACTTTTGGTGAAAATTAGTTTTTTTTGATTAAATAAAAGATAAATTCCAATTATTATAAAGTACAATGCAAAATATAAAAAAAAGAAATTTTCATCTGCCTTCTTAACATGTACAAGAAGACCATGTTCATTGCCGATGAAAATAAATTTAAGTAAATTTTCTAAACCAGAATTATAAAAAAATAAGAAAAAATTTCCATTAAATATAAAAAATATCAAAAAACCAATAATTGAATAAACAAAAAAAGAATAATAAAATTTTTTAAGTCGGTACATAATATTCCTAGAGATTTAATATAACTAAGTTAAACATTACTCAAGCTAAGTTTTTTGGAAAAAAAAATTATAATAATTTTCATTTTTTTGCTTAAAGACATCTTTTTAAATAGGTAAGAAAAGCTCCTGTATTTTTTTTCTTTTAAACATAATTTAGACATTTCATAATAAATATTAGATCTAAATATTTTGATATTTTCAAAATTTAAAAATTTATTTTTTGTTTTTTTATACCATTTTATAAGTTCTAGAGTATATAACTTAAATTTTTTTTGAGTCTCGTTATTATCATGAATTAGAACAGTTATTAAAGGTTGCTGAATTCCAAAAATATTATGTTTTAATATTGTTCTCATCACAAAATCAAAATCACCTATACAATGGTAATTTTCATCAAAATATATGTCAGAAATTAATTTCTTATCAAACATTACTGAGGAAATACTAACAGGATATTTTTTTAAAAAGTTATTAATGACATTTAAATTATTTATTGATTTTTCAGCCAGTTTAACTTTATTATTTTTGAAATTTTTAAATAAAAAATTGCTATAAACTAATGCAAATTGTTCCTTTTTAATTATTTTTAGTTGTTGATTTAACTTTGTTGGTTCCCAAAAATCATCTGTATCTAAAAAACATACATACCTTCCATTACTTTCTTTAATAGCTAAATTTCTAGCAGTTGAGAGATTAGTTAAGTTATTTGATTTGAAATACTTAAATCTTTTGTCATTAAAATCATTATAAATATTCTCACTACGATCTGTTGAACAATTGTCCCAAAAAATTACTTCCCAATTTTTATAGGTCTGTTGGATAATACTATTTAAACATTTTTTCAAAAACTTTTCTCCATTATGGCAATTGATAATAATACTTATTAGTTCATCCATATTTTTTTGTAATATTTAATCGTTTTATTTAAACCTTTATCAAAATTAATTTTAGGTTTCCATTTCAAAATTTTTTTTGCTTTTAAAATAGATGGATATAAAACTAAAGGTTCATCTTTTCTCAATTTTAATTTTCCGTAATCTGGCTTACCACCTTTCGTAGATTTACGAATTTTTTCTATTATTTTTTTTATATTATATTTTTTACCGGATCCGGCATTTATAATCTCGCCCACTGCCCTTCTATTTTCAAGTGCATTAATAATTAAATCTATTAAATCATCAATGTATATAAAATCTCGATATTGTCTCCCGTTTGAGCAATCAAATTTTTTATTTTTTAAGCAGGAAACTATTACAATTGGTAACAGCCTGTTAATATCCTGATCTGGACCATAAGTTAAATATAATCTTAAGATTGTTACTGGAAGTTTAAATTTCTTGTAAGAATTCATTAGATAATTTGATGCTAAAAATTTTGAAAGAGAATAAATACTTTTAATTTTAGATTTTGATATAAATGCATCTTCTTTTTGGGGGGATATTGTATCTCCATACTCTAATGAACTACCCATCTGTAAAAATTTTTTAATTTTACTTTTGAGAAAATGATTTGAAATATTTTTTACCCCTAGGTAATGACTTTGATAAGTTTTCTTTTTTTTAGAATGATCAACATAACCAGCTAAATTAACTACATATGTATAATTTTTATCAATTCTTGAAATGATTTGATATTTTTTTGATATATCACAATATATATACTTAACTTTTTTTAATCTTTTTTTTGGTTTAGATGTCGATACAGATGTAACATTCCATTTTAAAGATAAACATTTTTTTGCAAGATTTCTTCCAATAAAGCCTGTTCCTCCAAATATTAATATTCTTGTCTTCAATTATTTATCTAGGATTTTTTCGATTAATTGTTTATCACGCTTTGTATCCATGCATTGCCAAAAACCATAGTGCTTAAATGCCATTAATTGCTTCTTTTTTGAAAAAATTTCTAGTGGTTCTCTTTCTAAGTATGTTTGATCATTTTTGATATATTTGAATATATCAGGTTCAAAAACAAAAAATCCACCGTTTATCCAACCTTCATCTAATTTCGATTTTTCTTTAAAAATTTTTACTTTATTGTGCTTTAATTTTATTGATCCAAACCTTGCTGGTGGTCTGACAGCTGTCAGTGTAGCAGATTTTTTATGTTTTTTATGAAATTTTAACAATTTTTTAATATTTATATTAGATATTCCATCACCATAAGTTAAAAAAAATCTTTCATTTTTTAAATACTTTTTTAATCTTTTTACCCTCCCGCCAGTCATGGTATTTTTTCCTGTATCTATTAAATGGACTTTCCAATTAAAATTTTTTTTTTTAAAAAATTTTTTAATTACATGTCCTTTATATCCTAATGCAATAAAAAATTCATCAAAACCCATACTACTATAATGCTCCATTATATGAATGAGAATAGGTTTTTTTTTTATTTTTACCATTGGTTTAGGAATTGTTTTAGTCAATTCTGACATTCTAGTTCCCATACCACCAGCAAGAATTACAACTTTCATTTTTGTTCTACTTTTTTTATATAATCGTTTATTTGTTTAATTGAAAATAAATACATATTTTTTTCTTTTTTATTATATATTTTATACCAATCAGCTACTAATTTTGCACTTTCATCAATATTTAAAATTGATTTCCATCTTATTTTTTTCTTTGCCTTCGATGAATTTAATTTAAGTAATTTTGACTCAAAAAATTTTCCTTTTTTATTTATAATTTTCCATCTAAGCTCAGGAAGATATTTTTTTATTTTATTTAAAAGAAATTCAACATTGTAATTAGAACTCATACTCGGTCCAAAATTAAAAGATTCACCATGCAATTTATTTTTATAAAGTTTGGATGATAATAATAAGTAACCATAAATAACTTCGATTACATGTTGCCATGGTCTTGTTGATTTTGGGTTCCTGATAATCAAAGTTCTATTATTTAGATAAGATTTCATAGAATCTGGTACAATTCTATTCGGTGACCAGTCTCCTCCACCAATTACATTTCCAGCTCTGGCAATTGCAATATTAATTTTGTTATTACTTTTTAAAAAAAATGATTTTAAATATGACTGAATAACAAATTCTGCTGCTCCTTTCGAAGCACTGTAAGGATCGCTACCACCAAATATATCTGTTTCTTTATATCCCCTAGAAATCTCTATATTTTTATAACTTTTATCGCTAGTTATAATTACTACAGAAATTTTTTTTTTAAGATTTCTTAAAGATTCAAGAATATTCAATGTTCCAATTGTATTTGTGTTCCATGTCTCTAATGGATTTTCAAAAGATTTTTTAACAATAGATTGGGCCGCTAAATGAAAAATAAAATCTGGTTTAAAGGTTTTAATAATTTTTGAAACTTTTTTATAGTCGCAGATATCAATATATTTTTGTGAAATTTTACTTTTTAGATTTAAAATTTCATAGTTTGAAGGATTTGTTGGAACATTTTTTGAAATGCCTAATACTTTTGCACCATTTATTGTAAGCCATAAACAAAGCCAGGATCCCTTAAAGCCAGTGTTTCCAGTCACTAAAACTTTTCTATTTTTAAAAACTTGAAAATTATTAATCATCTATCGCTTTTAAAATTTGTTCTTTAGTGAATTTTCTTCTTGGACTACCTATTATTCCTAGATCCTCAATTTTTTCGTTTGAAATTAATTTTTCACATACTTCATGAGACTCTTTTGGTATTGAATTTTTTAGAGAATGGAAAAAATCCATATCTTTAAATTCTATATCTTGAAAAAATTTAAACATGCAGTGGGTGATTTCTTTCCTTTCACCATCTATTGGTTTGGAATAATTTTTGGTTACAACTATTTTGCCATTTTCAGGATGAAAGTAAACACCATCTTTTTTATTTAACCCAAAAAAATTATTTAAGTTTAGCCTATGAATTGTATTTGATATAAATTTATTTACACTCGGAAAATTTGAAAATAGTTTTTTTAATTTTTGATTTTTTAGTGGTCTATCAGAACTCCAAATAGCTAAAGTCGCCGAAGTAGATTGTGGTTGAAAAACAACATGCGCTTGTTCAGAGTCTATAAATTTTACATCTCCTGAAACGTGTTTAAATGAATCCTCAATTTTTAATTTTACAACATTATTTTGAATATTTTCATGAGACTTTCTCTTGAAATTAATAGTTTCATATCCTTCACCTAGAATTAAAGCAGTAGATAATAATCTCCATCCATGATGATGGATGTTATCATGAGTAATATTTATTTCCTTACTCTTTATTGGAGGAAATAAATTTATGGCCACAATAACATCACCTTCTATCAATAAATAAAAAAATAAATTTTGAGCATCATTTAGAAAGAAATTCCTTCTTGATATACAATTCTTTAAACAATTAGTAAGAAATTTTTTATCTGAACTCAGATTAAGTATGTAATTATTTAATTTATTATGAATTTTGTATTTATTATCATTATTATGAAATTCACTGGCAATATCTTTTAATATAATTGATGACTCCATTATTATTAATTTTTTAAAGTTTAAATTTATTTTTGTTAAAATATAAAATATCTGCAAAAAATACAATTCCTGAGAATAAATTATTGTTAACTGTGTTTAGTCCGACTAATCTAAAATTATTTGGAATCAAATATTTCTCTAAATCAGAAAAATTTAAATATTTATCGTATACATTATCTAGCATAATTTCACTTTCTATGGCAGATATAATATTATTTTTTAATATTTGATTACACCCAGCTAAGACTTTATCCTCAAAACCTTGAGTATCTATTTTTAACAAATCTATTCCATTAATATTTTTTTCTCTGCAATAATTGTCTAATGTTATTACTTTTACCTTTTCCTGAGCTTTTGTATAATTTTCCATAGTAGTATTTGCCTGAGAACTTCTTGTTTTAAGCCATTTGGTATTTGTATTTAGCTTATTAAATGATGAATTACCTGTTAAAGCAGTAACAAATAGGTTTTGCTCCCCAATGGTTTCGCCGATAGCATAATTATTTAATATAATATTTTGCTGATTTGAATATTTTTTAAGTAATTTATCATACTCATCTTTAATTGGTTCAAATGCGTGAATTGTTGGCTCTGCAAAAATTTTTTTGAATCTTTCAATAGACTGTCCTTGATTTGCACCAACGTCAAATATGACAGGATTTTGCTTAATTTTTATTTTGTAAATTTCATCAAAACTTAAATTTACAATTTCTTTATCTTTTTTTTTTATTTCTAATCCAAAGAAATTAAATAGATTTTTAATTTTTTTTTTAGCGCTCATTCAAAATTTTTTTGATTGGATTATAATTTGGTTTATTATAATAAGATTTAGTAAATTTTTGAATTTTATTTAAATAAAATTTATTTTCATTATTTTTAATATGATTTTCTAAATAATGAATTAATTTATCGTCAAAATTTATAATGTTTTTTTTATTTATTTCATAAATTGGATCAACTGTTATCTCATTTTTGATACTTAAATAAATTGGAATTAACCCATTATTTATTGCATCTATAACTCCTGCCGTCCCTCTATAAAGAATTATATCATTTTTTTTAAAATCATTGAAAATATCATCTTTACTGACTTTTAAATTTTTTATATTTTTTAAGCTTATATCCAAGAATTTTTCTTGATATAATATTGGATGTAGCCTCAAATTAAATAAAATATTTTTATTATAATTATTTTTGCAAAACTTTAAAAAAATTGATAACTCATCGGGTATACCTTCTGGCATAACCAAAATCCTAAATTTATTTTTTTCATCAAAATTGAAATTATTTTTTAAAAAATAATTTTTCTTTTTAATTGTTCCAATTTGAGATACATGAACCTTTTTTTTAAACTTTTCTTGAAGTTTTTTCTTGTTGTAATTACTAACAGTTAGTATGTGATCAGGTATATAATTGTTTCCAATTTTTTGAAAAATAGAATTTTGAAATTTTCTGATCACACTGAATTGATAACCTATCAACTTTGTTTTTCGATTGATTTTTTTTATTTCATTACAAACTAGTTTTTCATAAGGATTTCCTTCAAATGTAAAAAAAAAATTTTTAGTGTTATTAAATTTTAGAATATTTTTGACTTGACATGCTATTCTTTGGTTATCTATTGATGAAATAATATTTCTTAAACTTATTATCTTTAATTTTGTGTGAAATAAGCCTGAATAAATAACTTGAACTAATGTACTTAAATGAAGCCATAATTCTTGAAAAAAACCAATATTTTTTGAAAGAATTATATAATTATCAATTTTTTTATTTTTTAACTTTTTTATATCAAAATTAATATGATCGATTAAAATGACAAGAACATTCTGATTTCCGATAAAACTAGGTATATCATTAAAATAGAAATCATTTTTAAAATCTAAATTTTCATATGAAACAAGATGAGATAAAATTACATTATTAAACGTTTTATTTCTCTTGCCAATCATCTTTTTTTTTGAAAAAAAAATTCTTCTTAAATATTTAAATACAGTAAATTTCCTTTTTAATTTCAAAGAATAATTTGATTTCATAAAAGATCTTGGAAAATGAGGGCTTAGATATGGTATACCTATAAGTTGAGAATAATTTCTCTGTTTAAGTAAATTCTCAGTAAATTTATAGAATTTTTTTATCTCGTTTGATTTCAAGATGTTATACTTGTTCTCTATTATTATACTCTGTTAGTATAAAATCCTCACCTGTTCCTAACATATTATATAACTTATGATTTTTATCATTAGTCCATACTACGGCTTCGGGATCGTCATACAAAAAATCACAATCTTTACAGTAATCAATTTTATCAAAATCTTTATTTTCATGTGCTTTTCTCAATTTCTCATACTCTTCACCAAAATAAATATCTTCAAATGAATTCTTATCTAGGTGACCCAAAATACTTTTTTCTTCATTTGGTGGACCTAATGTTTGACAACATGGGACAATAGCACCAGTTCTACCAAGAGAACCTCCTGCTCTTACTGTTAGCTCAGGTGCAAATGGTCTACCACAACTTCTTCGTGCAGTTTTTTCTCTTGGATTAATATTATCATGATTACCACTCCAATTATGCATTTTCCAAATATAAGCAATACTCTCTACCACATTAATTACATTTTTTTTATAACTTTCAATTTCTTGATTTATTTTAGAGTTATCTGTAATTAAATGATAAGTACTTATTTGTGTTTTTGCGCTAGTGCTTTTAACGTACGATTGAATTTCAGTTAAGTTCGAAAGAATTAAATTAAAATTATCAATATTCATCCATTTTTTGTACAACTCTCTATTATATCCAATAACGCTAAACCTAATAAAATCTATACCAGCATTTACGACATCCTTCATAAACTGACCATTTAATCTAGCACCATTACAGTACATAAAACATTTTAAATTTCTTTTTTTTACAGCTTCGATATACTTTGGAAGATCTTTTGCCATAGTTGGTTCTCCACTACCCTCCAAGTTTATTTGTGGCATCCCATATTTAGGTACAATTTGATCTAAAATTCTCTCAAATTCAGAAATTGGCATTTTTCTTGTAAAGCTTTTTCCTCTTCCTGGATTCGTTTGGGGGCACATTTGACAAGTGTAATTACAACCTCCAAATACTTCCATAACTATTCTTTTTAATTCAATTTTATTTTCCATGTTTATTTAATTCAGGTATGCAGTTTTGTTATTATGTACTAAAAAAAAAGTAAATTAAGTTTAATTAATAACATATTATAGTCAATTTTTATTGTTTTTTAAGATAAAAAGTACAAAATATTAGTATGCATCATAGAATTATCGATAATTTTTTAAGTGATGACTTATTTGATTACTTGTGTACATTAAAATTAAATAAAGTAGAAAATAATCAAATCTTTAATCATCATAACAAAATTTCAAAAGATGGTTCTACTGAAACATCCTGTATATCTGTGGAAAAACTAAAAAAACTAAATTTGGAGTGTCACGATAAAACTATAAATTTACTTAAAGAACTTAGTCCAGAAAAGGCTAAACTTTATGATTATTCAGATTTTAACATAATCGAGACTGGTAAAGATTATACTTTTCCGATTCACCGTGATCATATCAATAAATTACTAAGTGGAGTAATTTATTTATATCCTGAGAAAAATTTAGGAACAATTCTTTACGATAATAAGAATGGTGAAAATCCAATTGAAATAGATTGGAAACAAAATAGAGGTTTTTTTTTTAGTAGGAATGAAAATTCCACTTGGCACAGCTATAAAGGTAATGGAAAACAAAATAGGATAGTTTTAGTCTATAATCTTATGACTAATAATACTAAGCTTGCATGTAAAATAGAGGGTTTAAATTATAATTTTGTTAAGATTAGAGAAGCAGTCAATCCATATTTATATAGATTTTTCAAAAAGTATATATAGATGTTTAAACATTTTTCCTACTTTTTATATAAAATTTTGAAAATACTAGACTTCATTTTTGAAAAATTATTAAAAAAAAGTTTTTTTTTTTGGTTTATAGAATTTTCTAATAATGAATCATATAAAATTATTGATATAGAAAGAAAGAAAGTTAAATTTTTTGTACCAAATCAATTGGTTAACTATAGGGTAAATACTTTTTTCACAAAAGAACCAGAAACCTTAGAATGGATTAAAAATTTTAATGATGATGAAGAAATTATATTTTGGGATATTGGTGCAAATATTGGATTATATTCAATTTATGCTTCCTTAATTCATAAAAATATAAAAGTATATTCCTTTGAACCATCTACAAGTAATTTAAGAATACTAAGTAGGAATATAAGTATTAATAATTTGGAAAATAAAATTTTAATAAATCAGTTTCCATTATCTAAATCTGAAAAGGGCTTTAATTTAATGATGGAAAATGAATTTATGGAAGGTGGAGCACTTCATTCATTTGGTCTTAAGAAAAATTTTGAAGGCAATATACTAAATCCTAAAAATAATTATATGATTTATGGTTTTAACATTGATTATATTATTAATAATCTTAATTTTGAAATTCCAAATTATTTAAAAATAGATGTAGATGGTTTAGAACATCAAATTTTAGAAGGTGGTATTAATACATTATCACATAAAAATATAAAAAGTATACTAATTGAAATAAACGAAAATTATGATGAACAAGAAAAAAAGATAAAATCAATAATGTATGATTTAAATTTTTCGCTTTTAAAAAAAGAACAGTCCAAGTATATTAAACTTTCTAAAGAATTTGAAAAATCATTTAATTATATATATGTAAAATAAAAATGTATTATTAGCTAAATATATTGTTGTTCAGATTTTCTTGATCCCACAAGATATTATTATTTATAATTATTTTATTTTTTAAGATTTTTTTTAATTCTGAAGCCAAATTATCCTTATTTGCATAAATTATACTCATTTGATCTAATGGAAAATTAATGTGCTTATAGTTTTTATATTTTGAAAAAATCATGACCTGTTTATTTAAACATAAAGTTTCTTCTATTGATGTAGAGGAAAAACTTATTAAACACTTAGCAAGCTTTAGATCATCAAAAAAACTTTTATTATTTGATATATGCACATGCTTATTTTTTTTAAGTTCAATCAATTTAATGAAAGTTTTTAAATCACATTCAGGGCCTTCACGAAATCTAATTATAAGTTTTATTTTTTTAAATTTAGCAGTTTCATAAATAATAGTTTTTAAATTTTCTACATATTCAGAATAGTTTTCGTATATCCATGGCCATTTATTAAGTGATTTTGGAGTGCTCGCATGTAGAAAAGTAAATTCGTCCTTTGGATATTTACTTATTAGTTTATTTTTACCGTACAAAATTGGTGAGGATTTATAAATTTTTGTGTCATTTTGGAAGTATTTAATTGCGTTAAATGAAATTTTAGACTGAGATACTACATGACTTGCTAAGTTTGAAAATATTAATCCTCTTCCACAAATCTTTAATACAAAATCAGAGATTTCACTATCAGGCTCAGATACCGAGCCATGCGGCACAAGAATTACATCAATATTTTTTTGTTTACATAAATTTGCTAAAACTGTTGCAACACCAAAGCGTAATTGGTCGACGAAAACTTTATCTAATGAGCTCTTGTTAATTAATTTTTCAATTGAATTTTTTATTTTTGTTTGTCTAACGCAATAATCTTTGAGAATTTTAAATATAATATCTTTAAAAATATCAATATTATTATCTTTAAAACTGAAAACAAAATTCTTTAGTTTATCATTAATTATGTTGCTTGTTAAATAATTTTCTTCAGGAAAAAAAATAAATTTTTTGTTTTTTTTTAAAATATTAAAATACGTGAAAAAATTTGAAATTATATGATAAAATTTAAAATCATTTATCACCTTTATTTCAAATATACTTTTGCCTTTAGAGAAAAGTTTTACTTTTTTTGATAACAATGATCCAACAACAATAATTTTTTTTTTTGAATTAGAATAACAAAATAAATTATTTAATTTTATTAAATAACTTTTAATTAAAGAAATTGACTTTGGTTTTACATACTGAAAAAAACCTTGATTTTTTTTTTCTATTATTTTTTGGATAAGTTGGTAAGAAAAATCGTTTAAATTATCAAATTTTTTAATCTTATTATTTTTTATTAAGCAAAAGTTCTTAAATTTTTTAATATTTTCAACTAAATATATAAAAGAAAAAATAGATACAAAAAAAATATTATGAATATTCTCAATGAGACCTTCATCAATACCATTTAGTTTATTTTCATTATTTTCAAATTCTTTATAAATTTTTTTTGCTGATATAATTATTTCTTGCTGTATTTTTAAATTCTCAATTTCATCAAAACCGTAAATTTGATACTTATCTTTATTAATTAAAATTTTTTCTAGACCAGGTGAAAATAAGTATATTTTTTTGACCTGATTTTTTTCTATTTTATTAAGTTCTTCAACATCATCTTTATCATAAAGAACCAAAATGTATTCTTTCTCTGATATATTCATAATAATTTACTTAAGTGTTATTATTTTAATTTTTTTTTTATTTTTACAATATTTTCTTATTATTCCATCTTTAATCAAATTATTTACTTTTAAGACTGTATCTTTCGAAAAATCTTTATTAAAAAATATTTTTTTATTTTTTGTTTTAATGATCTTTCCTTTATAATTTGGATTTTTTATTAAAAATTTTATAGATTTAATTGCTAATTTAGCTCCTAAAATTGCATTTTTACAACCTATAGAATGTGTATTGTCATCTTTAATAAATAATGATTGTTTTTGGGTAATTATATTACCGTCATCAATTTTTTTGTTAACAAAATGAATAGAGACACCCGTGTACTCTAATTCCTGATTATAAAAAGTCCATACGTTGCAACCTGTTCCCTTATAATAAGGTAATAATCCAGCGTGAATATTTATTATTTTATTTTTAAAATTATGTAGAAAGTTTTCCTTTAATATGGATGTTGCATTAACAATTATCAATTTAGGATCATATTCTTTTATTTTTTCTATCGTTTTAAGAGAATTAATATTTCTTTTCGTGAGTTGAAATAAAGTTTTTTTTTTTAATAAATAATTATTATTTCTACAATAATTTTTAAAATATTTTTTTTCATGTTTTATTACATTATTAAAATGATTCCTTAATATTATTGAATTTTTTTTACTATACTTTTTTAAAATGTTTCTGGGATATTTCTCAAAAATAATATTTGAATTTTCAAATTCTTTGAGAATTCTAATAGCAACATACTTATGCTTTAACAAATCCCCACTGATTATTAATACTTTATTTTTTTTTTTCAAATCTTTATAATTAATTTTTATTACTAGAATTTTATATTAAAATTTTTCGAAATTATTAGAAATTCTTTCATTAATTCTTTGTCAATCGGTATTCCTTCTTTTTTTCTTTGTTTTGAAACAATTACTTCTTTATCATTTGGTAATAAAATTTTATCATTTTTGTTTTTTTTTGTTTCTTTCAGCTGCTTATATATTTTTTCAAAATTCTCAAAAAAATATTTCTTAGAAACAAAAGTATCAGTTTTTATTATAATATATAATTGCCCAAGTTTTCTAGGTTTTCTCATTGAGGTGGTAAACATAGAAGGTATGTTTGTTCCAAATTTCATACCTAAAAAAACTGAACACATTATTTCTATCATTGCAGCCAATCCAAAACCTTTATAACTTCCAATTGGAAACAAACTTTTAGCTTTATGTGGATTTTCGGTTGGATTTCCAAATTTATCTGCAGCATAAAATTCTGGTAATTTTTTTTTAAATTTTCTATGATTTAAGAGTTTGTTCCAAGAAATATTTGTAGTTGCCATGTCTAAACAAAATGGTTCTTTTTTTAATCTTGGCGCAACGAAACAAATTGGATTGGTTCCGAAAAAGGGTTTACGTCCTTTATGTGTTAACATTAAAGAGTCGGCGTGCGCGAATCCAAGACCTATATAACCTTTTTGTGCAGCTTTTAACATAATGCTTGCTATCGATCCTGGATGACTTGAGTTCTTAACTCCAATCATGCATATACCATTTTTTTTTGCAAATTTAATAGCCTTATCAATTGCTAAACAACCTGCAGCAATACCATACCCATTATCAGCGTCTAATAAAAATGAACTTATATTTTTTTTGTAAAATTTAAATTTCGGCTTTATGTTCTTTCTACCTAAAAGACCTGAATTTACATAATGAGGCAATAATTTTATACCATGAGAATCTACTCCTCTAAGAGAAGCTAAGCAAAGACCTTTGCTCACAGTTTTTGCGCTGTAAGTATCAAGTTTAATTTTTTTAAATACTTTGAAAGAGAAATCTAATAATTTTTTGTATTTTATTTTTTTCATGTTTTAACTAATTTTTTTACAAATTTTGCGATAGATAAACAAGAAGTCAAACCAGGTGACTCTATTCCAAATAGATTGATCCAATTATATTTAGGCATTTTTTTTATATAAAAATCCTCATTTTTGTTTTTAATACTATTAAAAATTTTTGGTCTGTATCCAACCTTATAATAATATATTTCATTAAATTTTAAATTAGGGAGATATTTTATTATTTCGTTAAAAAAAACAATTTTAAGTTTTTTTTTATTAATCTTTTTGCTAATTTGAACGTTTGGTCCAAATATATAATTTCCATCAATAGTTGGGGTTATATCTATTCTCTCTTTAACTATCCCTGGAATCATAGATTTATAAATTATTTTATTAAGTCCAAGTTTTTGTTTAGTTTTAAAATAAACTCCTTTTACAAAATTATCTTTAGGGAAAAAACTATTAGGAAATGTTTTTTTTGCTATTGATATTGAGTTCATTCCTGCACAATTTATGATAAAATCGATATTCAAATTATTTATATTAATTTCAAATTTATTTTTTTTTTTTTTAAATTTCACATTTTTTACATTAAATATAAATTTTACTCTATTTTTTATGCACAGCTGATACAAAGTTTTTATAAATTTACTACTATCAAAAATTCCAGAAGATGGTGAGAATAGTCCCTTTGAGCAAATTAAATTAGGTTCAATTCTTCTTACATCTTTTTTATTTAAAATTTTAACATCTCTTACTTTGTTAAAAATAGCATTAGATTTAATTTTTTTTAAATAATTTTCTTCATCTTTATTTTGAGCAACAAATATTTTTCCAATTTTTTTGTGTTTTATTTTATATTTCTTGCAAAATTTATAAATTAATTTTTTACCCTCAATACAGAGTTTATTTTTGAGAGAATTTCTTTTGTAATAAACGCCAGAGTGAATTACTTCAGAGTTTTTTGAAGAATTTTCTAGTCCAATATTTTTATTTTTTTCAATAATATAAATATTATTTTTCTTTATTTTTGAAAGCTCATAAGCAGTAGAAATTCCAACTACACCTGCACCAATAATTAAAATATTAGTCATTAGATTAATTTGATAAATATTTTTACAAATTTTTTCATTTCAGGTTTTGGACAGCCAGTTACCAAAATTCCATTTCTAAATTGTCCATTAAAACTATATCTTGTTGCAATTTTATTATCCTTTAAACCCTTGTAAACTTTGTAAGCTTTTTTTGGATTTTTAAAATTTATAAATATAAAATTCCCGTTTTCACCTCCAAAATATCCTAATTTAAGAAGATCCAATTTATATTTTAAATAATCCATCCCAGACTTAGTATCTTTAATATATTTTTTATTAATATTATTATTTTCAATTACAAACTCTAACATTTTAGCTGATAAAATATTAGTTTCATAACCACCTTTTGTGTTTTTTAAAATATTTATATTTTTTTTATTTGATATTAAACACCCTATTCTCGCACCTGCTAGTCCATAAGATTTTGAGAAGGATCTCATTATCACAACATTATTAAAAATATTTACTAATTTTTTAAATGTTATATTTCCAAAAGGAAAATAAACCTCATCGATTGCAAACAAAATTTTTTTTAAATAAAGCTTTTTAGCAATATTTCGTACTATATTATAATCAACAGTACCTTCTACAGGTATATTTGGAACTGGAAGGAACACAACCTTAGTTTTTTTATTTATAAGCTTTAAAATTTGAAAGTGATCAAGTTCAAAATTTTTTGAATAATTAAAAGTTTTAATTTTAATACCATATAGTTTTGAGTAAATTTCATATAAGGCAAAAGTAGGTTTAGGTATTATTATTTCAGAGTTTTTGTCTAAATCTAATGAATCTAATATATTTTTAATTCCTCCAGATACTCCCTCTGTTAGTAATAATTTATCAGATTTTATACCCAGAAATTTTGATAATTTTTCATAAGTGTTTTTTAAATTTGGATAAAAATTAATATTTATTTTGTTTAACTTATTAATAAGCTTTTTTTTTTGTAAAATATTAAATCCTCTAATATTTTCATTTCTATCTAAGTTTAGAATAAACTGAGATCTACTTTCGTAATTATCTTTTCTTTTGAATGCAGAAAGTGTTTTTTTAAATTTAATCAAATTATTTAAAATATTTTATTTTATCTTTTCGTTTATTTATAATTGCAGACACAATATGAAGGTCTAATTTATTTTTAACTATTAAGCCAGATAGCCTACTAACATTGTAAAATCCGACTTTGCCATGAAGAATTGTTCCTTTTTTTTCCTTGTAAGCTTTTATAAAGCTTTTCGATTTCCACATCATTAAAGAGTAAACCATTAAGTCTATAGGCGTTAAATCTTGAGTTTTAGAAAATTTATCTCCTTTTTTGAAGTTTATCGGTTTGTTATTTATAATACCGTGATACTTAAATTCATTAGCAGTAATCAAACTATTGTAATCTCTTTTTTTAAAAAAATTTACAACTTTTTGAATTTCAATTGCTGTTTGCAGTGGTGCAATTGAATTCACCCAAACTAGAATATCACAATCAAAATTATTCAAAAAATTAAAGACTATATCATCAGATTTTGTATTAGAAGATCCAAGGTGCTTGGGTCTTAAATAAAATTCAACTTTATATTTTTTTGCAACTTTGCCAAATATTTTGTCATCTGAATTTATATATATTTTGTCAAAAATTTTTGATTTTTTTGCAGCGTTAATAGCATAATAAACTAATGGTTTATTATTAATCAATGCTAAATTTTTTTTTTTTAATCTTTGACTACCAATTCTTGCTGGTATCATAGCTATAATTTTCATTATTGTCTTTCCTTTACTACTTTACAAGGAACGCCTGCTGCTATTACATTTGGAGGTATATTTTTATTTACAAGAGATTGTGCGCCTATTATGGAATTTTCTCCAATCACAACCCCTTTCAAAATAGTTGCACCAGCTCCTATCCATACATTATCTTTAATGGTAATTTTATCAATTTCAATACCTTGGTCTTTTATTGCAACATCATTATTCTTAAAGACATGATCACTAGTTAATATTTTAACGTGGTTAGCAATTGCAACATCATTTCCTATTTCTATCTCTCCTTGACCATCTAAGTAACAAAATTGATGAATGGAAACTCTTTTACCTAAGCTAACCTTATCGGGATTTGAAATCACTACACTTTCAAGAATATTGCATTTTTCTCCAATACCTTTCATTAGTGATTTGTATAGAATATATCTCAATTTAATAGATATATTAAAAGGAGAGTATCTTATTATTAAAATAATTTTTCTTAATATCTTGAGATAAAAGTTTGCTACCATATTCTATAAATTATTTAAAAAATTCATTACTCTTTGATTTGTTTTGCCATCTCTATATTTATCAAAATTACCAATAATATTTGTCCAGCTTCCTAAATTATTTTTTTTGTTTTTGAAGTCATTTTCTATGCTTTTCCATAAGTTATTCCAATCTCTAAAAACAATATTTAGTCCATCTCTTTCAAATTGGTTTTTTTTTGAATTATAATAATCAAAGTAAACAGATTTAGTTCCATTTAATGCAGACTCTACACCTGCTGTACCCGCTAACAACATATCATGAATAGTAATATCACATATCATGGCAATTTTTGCAGGTATATCTTTGAAATTTTTTACATGATCCTTATCATTCTCATCAAAAATTAAAAATCTACCAGTTTGCTTTGCTTTTTCAATTAAATGATAATCATCTCCAAGTTTTTGTTTTAAAAGCTTAGGTTTTTTTGGCTTTATAATTAGTGCATAATTTTGATTATTTAAAATTTTTTCAATAAGAAAAATATAACTTTTTTTTGAAATACCATGGTTTAAATAGTTAAATAAATCATTATCATTTGATCCTTGATCAAACAAACCAATTATGTATTTAGCCTCTGTTTTAAGTATTTTATCTCTTAAAAGTTGTGATTCTAGTTTAAAATTTTTAAATTTATAATCTAACATATAGCCAAGATGTTTTATTTGTTTAAGGTTAGAATATTTTTTGGATTTATAATTAGAATTATTGAAACTAATAAAATAATCAAAAGCGTCAATATTTTGAAATGCACTGTAATTCTCTGAATAAGAGTAAGTTACACCAATAGAAGATCCTCCAAGATCATGAATTGCTCCAATAGCGCTAGAGGTAAAATCTTGGGCAATATGGCATGAGTAAAATTTTTCAACTTTATATTTTTCAAAAAAATTTTTATAAACTTCCTTTTCAAAAGAAAATTTAACATACAACATTTTTAAAATATTATAATTATTGAATTTATTTTTTTTTAAAATATTAATTAACAATGACTTAATTGACTCAAAATTAACAAAATTATAAATATAAAATATATTTTCTTTGTTAATTTTTTCGTTACTTATAAAAACTGCATTCTCA
>CACGYL010000007.1 GCA_902577285.1 uncultured Pelagibacteraceae bacterium
ATGGTAAGGATTGGTCAGAGGTAAAACCAAATATACCATTTAAACAACTACCAATGTTAATGGTAGATGGAAAACATGAAATTTGTCAAAGCTTGGCAATTTTGACATTTGTTGAAAATTTGGCAGGTATTAATATTACTGACCCAATATTAAATGCAAAAGCAAACGCTATAATGCAAAGTGCTCATGAACTATTTATGCCACTTAATCCAACAGTAAATTTTGCAACAGGTGAGAAGTTTAAAAAAAAAAGAGAAGATATGATGCCATTTTTAATGTCAAGATTTGAAGATCTTGAAAAAGTTTTGACAGAAAATCATAAAAAATTTTTTATTTTAGACGAACCTAGAGCATGTGATTTTGCTGCATTCCACCATTTAGATTTATCCAAAATGCTTGATCCTAAATTAATAAAAAAGTTTCCTAGGTTAGAAAAATTTCTGGAAGACATAATGTCTATCGATAGTGTTAAATCCTATTTAGAAAATCGACCAGAGTTGATTGATGTAAGTGTAGAACCAAAACTAGTAATTGATGGAGTTCCACATCCAACAGGAGTTAAAAAAACCTAATTTTAAATAGTTGATTGCGTTATATAAAATTTCTATTATAACTTTGAGAAATTAATGGCGGGGTAGCTCAGTTGGTTAGAGCGCGGGACTCATAAGCCCGAGGTCAGTGGTTCGATCCCACTTCCCGCTACCAAATTAATGACCAGGAAAATCCATTAAATTTTCAACGTTGTAACCTTTTTTAAGAAGATTATTACAACCACCTAAATCAAAAAGATTTATCACAAATATAAAGGCTGCAACATTTCCTTTAGAAAGTTCAATAAGTTTTGCTGCAGCTTCTGCAGTTCCTCCTGTTGCTATCAAATCATCTATTATGAGAACAGAGTCATTTTGTGAAATTGAGTCTTTATGGACTTCTATTGTTGCTGTTCCATATTCGAGCTCAAAATCAACTGAATGTACATCAGCAGGCAGTTTATTTTTCTTTCTTAACATTATGAATGGTTTTTTTAAAATGTAAGAAACAGCAGATGCAAACACAAAACCACGTGATTCAATTGCAGCGATTTTATCTACCCTAAATTTTTTGGATCTCTCGACTATTTGATTTATTGACTCCTCAAAAGCAGTCTCATTCTTTATTAATGTGGTTATATCTCTAAATAAAATACCTTTTTTAGGATAATCTTTAATTGAGCGAATATAATCTTTTAAATCCATAATAGTTATTTATAATTCAGATATAATTACTTTTTACATGGCAAATAATAAATTAGCAATAATTGGTGGAAGCGGTCTTTATGATGTTGAGGAGTTTAAAGACAGAGAATTAATAGATTTAAACACTCCTTGGGGAAAACCATCAGATAAGGTTTTAAAAGCAATTTATAAAGATAAAGAAGTTTATTTTTTACCAAGACACGGTAAAGGGCACTTTATTTCACCATCAAACATAAATTTTAGAGCAAACATTGACTCATTAAAACAATTGGGTGTAACAGATATTGTCTCTGTCTCCGCAGTAGGTTCTTTGAAAGAAAATTTGCCTCCTGGTAAATTTGTTATTGTTGACCAATTTATTGACAGAACATTTGCTAGAAATAAAACCTTTTTTGATGATGAAATAGTTGCTCATGTATCAATGGCACACCCAACCTCTAAAGGCTTAATGAATGCATGTGAGTATGCAATAAAAAAAGAAGGAATAGATTATCAAATGGGAGGAACTTATGTGGTAATGGAAGGCCCACAATTTTCAACTTTAGCAGAGTCAAATCTTTACAGATCATGGAAAGCAGATGTGATCGGAATGACAAATATGCCTGAAGCTAAATTAGCAAGAGAAGCAGAAATTAGATATGCATCTGTTTCAATGGTGACTGATTATGATTGTTGGCATCCAGATCATGAAAATGTTGATGTTCAACAAGTAATTAAAGTATTATTAAATAATGCTTCTAAAGCAAAAAGTATGATTAAAAATCTCATTGATAATTTTGAAACTCATATTGATCCGAATGATCCAACAAATAATTGTTTAGATGTTGCTATAATTACTGCTCCAGAAAAAAGATCACAAAAGACGATAATCAAACTAAAAACAGTAGCCGGTAGAGTTTTAAACAAGTGACTGCAAAATTAACTGATAAGCAAATTTTAGATTATAAAAAAGATGGCGTAATTTTAATCAAGAAAGTTTTTTTGCCTTGGATTGAAAAACTTAGTCAGGGATTTCAAAAAGTATTAAATAAACCAAGTTCACATGGAAGAGAAAATGTTTCAAAACAAGATGGAGGAAGATTTTTTGAGGACTATTGCAATTGGCAAAGAATAGAAGAATTTAAAGATTTTATTTTTAATTCACCAGCTGCAGAAATTGTTTCTCAATCAACTCAATCAAATAAAATTCAGGTTTTCCATGAGCATATTTTCTTAAAGGAACCTGGCACAAAAGAAACTCCATGGCATCAAGATCTTCCATATTATTGTGTAGACGGAAATGATACAGGAAGTTTCTGGATACCATTAGATAGTGTATCAAAAGATAACTCTCTAAAAGTTTTAAAAGGTTCCCACAAGTTGCCAATGTTAGTAAGACCTACTAAATGGTCAAATGATACGTTTTGGTATAAAAATAATAAGAGTTTTATGGACACTCCGAATATAGATAAAAATAATATTTTTAGTACAGAGATGGATGTAGGAGATGCAATATTATTTAATTTTAAAGCTTTACATTCATCTTCAGGAAATAGTGACAAAAAAAGTCGTAAAGCTTTTTCTGCAAGATTTATTGGAGACGATGTAAGATACATTGATAGAAAAGGAGAAACATCTCCACCTTTTGCTGGAATAGATTTAAAACCAGGAGATAAAATGAGAAATGATTGGTTTCCTGTGGTTTGGAGTAATTAAATGAGAATAAATGGAAAAAAATATAGAACGATTTGGTATGAAGATGATGTAGTAAAAATAATTGATCAAACCAAGCTTCCGCATCATTTTATTATTAAAGATTTGAAGACAATAAAAGATGCGGTAAAAGCAATAAAAACTATGGAAGTAAGAGGTGCACCTCTTATTGGTGGAACTGCTGCCTACGGAATAGTATTGGCAATAAAAGAAAATAAAAATTTAGATTTCATTAAAAAAAGTTCAGAAGAATTAGTTAATTCAAGACCTACAGCTATAAACTTGCAATGGGCAGTTCATAGAATGAATAATAGATTATCATTTGTGAAGTCTGATGAGTTGTTGGATGTAGCATTAAAAGAAGCAAAATTAATATGTGATGAGGATGTAAAATTTTGTGAGAACATAGGATTTAATGGGCTAAAAATAATTGAAGAAATTTATAATAAAAATAATAAAACTGTTAATATCTTAACTCATTGTAACGCAGGGTGGTTAGCAACTATAGATTGGGGGACAGCAACCTCGCCAATTTATCATGCTCATAAAAAAGGAATTCCCATTCATGTTTGGGTTGATGAAACTAGACCAAGAAATCAAGGAGCAAACTTAACTTCGTATGAGTTGAATGAAGAAAATATTCCAAATACTATAATTGCAGATAATACTGGTGGAATATTAATGCAACGAGGGGAGGTTGATATGTGTATTGTTGGAACAGATAGAACTTTATCAACTGGTGATGTTTGTAATAAAATTGGTACATATTTAAAAGCATTGGCCGCTCATGACAATAATGTTCCTTTTTATGTAGCCTTACCAAGTTCAACAATAGACTGGGATATAAAAGATTTTAAAGATATTCCTATTGAAAAGAGAAATCCTGAGGAGTTGTCTTATATTGAAGGAAAAGATGAAAATAATAATATTAAAAAAGTTTTGATTTATCCAGAAACAAGTAGGTCGATGAACCTAGCATTTGATATTACACCTGCAAAATACGTGACAGGCTTAATAACAGAGAAAGGTGTGTGCGAAGCATCTACAAATGGTCTAAAAAGAATGTTTGAAAAGTAATGAATAAAGTTAAAAATATATTATTTATAATGGCTGATCAGCTAAGATTTGATTATCTATCTTGTTATGGTCATCCACATTTAAAGACACCTCATATAGATGGGTTAGCAAAAAAAGGAGTATTGTTTGAGTCAGCTTATGTCCAAGCACCTGTTTGTGGGCCTTCAAGAGCATCATATTATACTGGAAGAACAGTTTTTAGTCATGGCTCAACATGGAATCAAATACCCTTGCCAATAGGAGAATTAACTATTGGGGATTATTTAAGAAAATCAGGAATAAAAACTGGAGTTGTTGGTAAAACCCATATGCGACCTGATAAAGATGGAATGGATAGACTTGGAATTTCAAAAGATACAGAAATAGGTTTGACAGTTAGTGAACCAGGGTTTGATCCTTACGAGAGAGATGATGGACTTCACCCAAATAACCATATTAAAAATTCAAACAAAAAATTATCTTACAATGAATGGTTAAATAAACTTGGATACGAAGGAGAAAACCCATGGGATAGTTGGGCAAATTCATCAGTAGATGAGAATGGAAATATTCTTAGCGGATGGAGATTAAGAAACTCAAACAAACCAGCAAGAGTTAAAGAGGAACATTCAGAAACTGCATTTATGACCAATCGATCGATAGAGTTTATTAAAGAGAGTGGAGAAAATCCTTGGTTCTTACATTTGTCATACATTAAGCCTCATTGGCCATACATTGCGCCTGCACCTTATCACAATATGTATTCCGCCAATCAATTTTATCCAGTTCATAGAAGCAATACTGAAAAAGAGATAGATCACCCTGTTTATAAAGCTTTCATGGAAAATAATATTTCAAAGACTTTTTCCAGAGAAGAGGTGAGAAATACTGTTCTTTCAGGATATATGGGATTAATCAAACAAATAGATGATAATCTTGGAAGACTATTTAAATTTCTAGAGGATAAAGATTATATGGAAAATACAATGATAGTTTTTACTTCAGATCATGGTGACTACCAAGGTGATCACTGGTTAGGAGAAAAAGAATTATTTCATGAACAAATTGTTAAAGTCCCAATGATTATTTATGACCCTAGTAATTTGTCAGATAATAATAGAGGAGTAAGAGAAAAGAGATTTGTTGAGGCTATTGATTTACTCCCAACTTTTCTTGACTCTATTGAAAGTAAAGTAAGTAGACATTGTCTAGAGGGACAGTCTTTACTTCCAATTATAAGAGGCAACAAAGTATTAAATTGGAAGGAAAGTGTGTTTAGTGAAATTGATTATTCATTTAATGAGGCTCGAAAAATTTTAAACATAGGCCCATCTGATGCTAGGGCTTATATGATTAGAAATAACAAGTGGAAGTATATTTACTATAAAGGATTTCCTCCACAATTATTTGACTTAATAAATGATCCTGATGAATTTAATGACATCGGACAGTCTCCTAAATACTCAAAAATAGTTCATGAAATGAAAGATATGCTTCTTGATAGGATTACTAGTCGAAAAAATAGAGTTGCGGCAACAGACGAATTCGTTTTGAAAGATAGAGATTATACCAAAGATGATGGAATTATGATAGGTGTTTGGTAATGAATCCATTAATATTATCTTTAATTGGTTTAGTATTAGTTGGCGTATCTGCAAATTTATTAAATTTAATTAAAAAAAATAGAATTTTTTTATTAATTTCAATGCTACCTTGTATTTATATTTTTATTTATGGTCTATACGCAACTTTTGGACCAATTGATTTATACAAAGACGGCACTGAAAATTTTATCGCTCAAAACCCTGGAAAAGATTTACCAGTTGTATTTGTCCTTTTGAAGTTTTATCAATATATATTAATCCTTGTTGGAGCTATATTTGGATTAATTTATTTTAATTATTTTCGAAATTTTAATAATTCTACGGAGTCATCAGACTAGGCAAATACAAACATATAGCTGGAAAAGCTATTATTAATGCAAGTCTAATTACATCAGTCATTAAAAACGGAAGCGTGCCAAACCAAATGGTTTGCAAGGGCGTTTTCTGCATAACACCCTTAATCACAAATAAATTCATACCAACGGGAGGAGAAATTAATCCAAATTCAACAACAATTACTGCAAATATTCCAAACCATACAGGATCTATCCCTGCATCAACTATCACTGGATAGAAAACTGGAATAGTTAAAAATAACATTGCTAAAGAGTCCATAACAGTTCCAAGAACTAAATATATTACACAAATTACTAGAATTACTCCTAACGGAGTAAGCTCAAGATAATTAATAAAATCAACTACTGCAAAAGGTAATTGAGTAACAGTTATTAAATAATTAAATATACTTGCTCCTATTACAATTAAATATAATGATCCAACTGTTTTGATAGTTGTCCAAACCGCATCTTTCAAAAGGTTTAAATTTAATTGACCTCTAAAAAATATAAAAATTAATACTAATATTACTCCTACAGCTGCACTTTCAGTTGCTGTAAAAAATCCTAAGTAAAGTCCTCCCATCATGATTACAAAAATTAAAAAAATAGGAAAAACTTTTGATAGAGCAGAAATTCTATCCTTTAGTGGCATCTTAACTCCGTATCCACCTTGTGATGGATATATTAAAAGATAAACCCTTATTGCAATCATATAGAGTATAACAGCAATTATCCCAGGAATTAATGCAGCAAAAAAAAGTTCCTGAACAGATTGTTCTGTTAAATAAGCATATATGACCAATATTACACTTGGAGGAATTATAATCCCGAGTGTTCCACCTGATGCAATAGAACCACTTATTAAAGCATCACTATATCCATGCCTTCTCATTTCTGGACCGGCCATTTGAGACATTGTAGCAGCTGTAGCAATTGATGATCCACAAATCATTCCAAAACCAGCACAAGCTCCTACAGTCGACATTGCTAGTCCACCTTTATAATGACCCACAACTGCGTATGCTGCATCATAAAGATTTCTTGATAGATTGGAGCTATTTGCAAGATTTCCCATTAAAACAAAGAGTGGTAAAACCGATAATGTATATTTAGATACAGCGTCAAATGGGGCGGTTCCTAGTACAAATATCGCTGGATCAAAACCTGATATCATTGCAAAACCAGTAAAGCCAACTACTAACATTGCAATACCTATTGGGACGTTCAACACCATTAAAATTAAGACCGCAGCGAAAGCTAAGCCACCGTTAATTACAGCATCAATACCCATTAAGATTGTTTCTCTAAATTATTTACTAAAAGAGTTTTTACAAACCAAACTAGAATAGCAAGTACACTTAACCACATCCCAATAGAGCATATGAAATAAAATGGATAAAAATAAAGCTCTAGATCGATAGTTACTCTTTGATTATTCATAAATTTGTAAGATGTTAAAGTTGTCGAGTATGCCATTAATGACATTATTGAGATCATTAAAATAAACTTTAAAATCACTAAATAAGTTTTAAATATTCCTAAATTTAAATTATTAATAAAGTCTGCTGATACATTTGCATTTAAGAAAAAAGCTCTTGGCATAGCTAGAAATGCAACTAAAGCCATGCCTATCTCAACCAGCTCAATTGTGCCTGTAACTGGAGAGTTTAAAAAACGTCTTCCAAAAACATCGCAAAAAGTTAATACAGCTAATAAAAATAATATAATACCAGAGGCCATAGCTGAATAATCAAAAACTCTACTGACTTTAGTAATCATAAAAATGTTGCTTCAAATTCTTTAAACATTACCATATAAACTGTATCAAAAATAGAAAGTATTCTTATGAAATTTATTTCCTTTGCGCTTAATGGACAAAAAAAATTTGGCATTATCAATAATAATAAAATAACAGATTTGACAGGAAAAATTTCTAATTCAAATACATTAAAAGATTTAATTTCAAATAAAGGAATCTATGAGGCAAAAGATTATGCAAAAAATAATCCAGGAGATTTAAATGTTTCAGAAGTTGAATATTTACCATTAATACCAAATCCAGGAAAAATTATATGTGTTGGTTTAAATTATAGTGAACACGTAAAAGAAACTAACAGGACAGTAGAGGAAAATCCTGTAATATTTCACAGATTTCCAGAAAGCCAGACTGCTCACCTGCAATCTATTCAAAGACCATTTGTTTCTAAGAGCTTAGACTTTGAGGGTGAGATGGCTGTAATCATGGGTGAGGGTGGAAAACATATAAAACCTGATGATGCGCTAAAACATATAGTAGGATATTCTTGTTATAACGAAAGTACTATTAGAGAATGGCAAAGACATACAAGACAATTTGGAATGGGAAAAAACTTTGAAAAGACAGGAAGCTTCGGTCCACATATGGTATTAGCAGAAGATATAAAAGATTATAAAAATCTAACTATTGAAACTAGATTAAATGGTGAAGTCATGCAGAATGCAAAATTAAGTCAACTTATATTTGATATACCCATTTTAATTTCTTATGTATCTAAAGCTATGGCTTGGAGGGCAGGAGATGTTCTTGTAACTGGAACTCCAGGAGGAGTAGGTTTTAAAAGAAACCCTCCAATATTTATGAAGCCCGGTGATAAAGTTGAGATAGAAATTACAGAAATTGGTATTTTATCTAACACAATTAAGGATGAAATCATCTAGATTTCACTATAGACTTTCTTAAATTATTTTTAACAGAGGGAAATTAATATGAAAAAAAAATTAATTGGGATTGTTTTAGGAATTTTTTCCTTAAGCATAATTAGTTCAGCTTCTGCTACTGAATTAAAGTTGGCAACATTTGAACCACCAAAAGCATTTATAGCAAGTAAAATTTTAGCTGCTTGGGCAGATAAAGTAAATAAATGTTCAAATGGTGCTTTAAATGTAAAAATGTATGCTGGTGGTGTTTTAGGAAGTCCTCCTAAACAATATGATATTGTAACATCAGGTGTTGCAGATATCTCTTGGACAGTATTAGGATATATTGGTGGTCAATTTCCACTTAGTTCAGTTGTTGAATTACCATTTTTAACAAAAACTTCAAAAGCAGGATCTAGAGCTTTGAATACTCTTTATGAAGAAGGATACCTGAATAAAGAAATGGCTGGAATTAAACTTATAGGCTTACATTCTAACCCTGGATATCAAATCCACATGAAAGATACAAAAGTAGTTAAACCTGCAGATTTCAAAGGAAAAAAAATGAGGGTGCCAAGCAAAATAGCTGGAACTATACTTAAAACTTTAGGAGCAACAGGAGTAAAGGTACCAGCTCCAGGAACTTCTGAGGCTTTAAATAAAGGTGTTATAGATGGAACTCCTTTTCCATATACAGCTATTGGTTCATTTAGATTATTCGATGTAACAAAATATCATACAGAGGTTAACATCACTAACGCAACATTCGGATTAATAATGAATGAAGGAAAGTATAATGGTCTTTCCTCAGCAGCTAAAGGATGCATTGACAAACATTCAGGTCAATGGTTTGGAGATTGGGCTTCTAATTTGATTGACACCCAGAATGCTAAAATGAAGGTACAAGTTGAAAATACTCCTGGCCATGAAATCACAGTTGCATCTGACTCAGTTTTAGCTGAATACAAAAAAATATTAGCTCCAATCGAAGCAGATTGGTTAGCAGAAATGAAAGGCAAAGGCCTTGATGGAGATGCTGTTTTAAAAAGAGCAAGAGAAGTAATTTCTAAAATAGACGGTTAATCGTTTAATTCTGAGCCCGCTAATTTCATAGCGGGCTCTTTCAAAATCTAGTATATTATTAAAATGGCAGTTAAAGCACTCAGTTATATTGGAGTTAATTCGGATAAATTTGAAGATTGGTCTAATTATTCACAAAAGTACTTAGGCATGCAAATGATAGATCGGGGAAAAGATATTTTATCTTTTCGTATGGATGATCAAAAACAAAGATTAACTGTTACAGGCGAAAAGGGAGATGACCTTGGTTTTTTAGGATGGGAAGTTGAAACTAAAGAAGATCTTCAAATTTTTGCATCAAAACTTGAAAAAAATAAAACAATTGTGCAACAAGGTAAATCTTCTTTAGCAGATAAACGTTTTGTTGAAGATTTAATTTATTTTTATGATCCACAAGGGAATCGCATAGAACTTGTTTATAAACCAATGTTAGATACCGATCCTTTTAGACCGGGTAGACCTATTTCAGGATTTAAAACTGGAGCTTTAGGAATGGGTCATGCTGTGATTCATGTTAAAAAAATTGACGATTTAATACCTTTTTACAAAGATATTATGGGATTTAAAATTAGCGATTATAGTCATACACCTATATCATTATGCTTTTTTCACGTTAACGGCAGACACCATAGCTTAGCTTTGTTTGGTTCCGGAAGAACAGGGTTTCACCATTTTATGGTTGAATACAATAATCTTGATGATGTAGGCCAAGGTTATGATCTATTACAGTATAAAGATAATGCAATCGCTTACACAATGGGAAGACATACAAATGATTACATGACATCTTTTTATTCAATAACCCCATCAGGTTTTTTTATTGAAAATGGCTGGGGAGGACGAATTATTGATCCAGAAACCTGGCAACCTATAGAAACATTTGAGGGGCCAAGTTTTTGGGGACATGAAAGACTTTACTTACCAGATGATGAAAGAATGAAATTCAGAAATAAAAGACTTGAAACTGCATCAGAAGGAAAACAAGCGCCATTGTTAATTGACTGTCCTTGGTTATATTCAAACATAAATAAAAAAAATTAATAAAAATATCAATGAGAGAATTTGACATAGCTATTGTAGGATTAGGTCCTACTGGGGGAACTTTAGCAAATCTTTTTGCTATGCATGGTTTTTCAATTTTAATACTTGATAAAGAAGAAAGTTTTTACCCATTACCTAGAGCTGTTCATTTTGATGATGAAATAATGAGGGTATTTCAAACTATAGGGATAACAAAAGATTTTTTGAAATATACTATTATAAATAAAGGTACAAAATTCGTTAATTCAAATCAAAAAGTAATACTAGATTGGCCTAGACCAAAAAACATTACCGATAATGGATGGTATCCAAGTTATAGATTTCATCAACCAGATTTGGAAAAGCAACTCAGAAAAAGATTAAAAAGTTATAAAAATGTATTAATAGAGCAAAATGCCAATGTATTAAAAATTAAAAATTCTAAAAATAATGTAAATATCAAATACGTAAATTCTAAAAGCAAAAAAACTTTTCATATAAAATCAAAATATTTAGTTGGATGTGATGGAGCTAATTCAATTACCAGAAGACAAATGAAAACAAAGATGAATAACTTAGGTTTTACACAGAAATGGGCAGTTGTAGACTTAATTTTAAAAAAGAATAAAAAAAATTTACCGGATAGAACAATTCAATATTCAAATCCTCAACAGCCCGCAACCTACTGTAGAAATGTTGGTAAAAGAAGACGATGGGAATTTGCAATTAAAAAAAACCTTAGCGACAAAAAAGTTTTATCAGAAAATTATATTTGGAATTTTTTAAAACCTTGGATAAATAAAAGCGAGGCTATACTTGAAAGGAAGACTATTTATACCTTTAAATCAGCAATGGCGAGAAAATGGCGTAATGGTAGAATTTTTATTGCTGGAGATGCGGCTCATTTAATGCCTCCATTTATGGGACAAGGTATGTGTGCTGGAATAAGAGATGCATCAAATCTAGCTTGGAAAATTTCATCATGTTTAAGAGTCAAACATAATGAAGCTCTTTTAAATTCATATCAATCAGAAAGGTCTCTTAATGTTAAAGAATATATTGAAACAACTATGAGAATGGGAGAGTTTGTAAATGCGGTAGAATCTATACAAATAACTAAAAATATTAGTTCTAATGACAAAGGTATTAAAAGTATGCAATCAATTAAACCAAAATTAGGAAAAGGTATAGGGCATGTTAAAGATAAAAATAGAGGAAAAATTTTTCCTCAATTTAAATTAAAAAAAAACAAAAATTTGGATGATTATTTTTCAAAAAAAGGAATTATAATATTATCATCAGAAATAAGAGCAAAAAATATAAAAAATTGTTCTTTACTAAAAGTGAAAAACTTAAAAAGTATATCAGCCTATTTAAAAAATATTAATTCAAAAGCTATTTTAGTGAGACCAGATAGATTTATTTTGGGTTCTGCAAATTCAAATCAAGAATTTAATTCAATTATAAAAAAATATTCAAATATTTTAAGATAAATTAAAAAGTTTATTTACCGCTTTAATCTTTGAATGATTATCAGGTGCAATCTCTCCATCTGGCATAAATATAGAGTTTTCAAATCCTACTCTTATCTTACCACCTAGACTTACTGCCTTTTCTAGACAGCTCATTTCTTCTTTCGCAAATGCACATATGGCCCAGTCAAAATTAACATTATTTGCTTTCATTTTTTTAATGAACTCAGGAATTTTTTCTGGATAACTAACTTTACCAGTATAATGACCAATTACAAATAAACACCATACTCCATCTGTAGGAATTTCTGATTTTTTTAAAAGATCAATTAATAAAACTATGTCATCTGGGTTATACAAAATATGTTGAATTTTTGTCCCAGCTTCAGTTAAATATTTATACAATTTTATATCTTCAATTGTGGGTTTTCTGGAGGGTATTAATTCAGATGTGCCAATAGAAGTTCCTGGTGGGGTAACATCATAGGCAAGTTTCCTCATATCATCTGGGGAATATTTGCCTATTGCTTCAGTTGTTACTTGTATGTGCATATTTGGAACTTGAAATTCTAATTCTTTTAAAGCTTCTTTATAAAGACCGGCATCAAGTACATGTTCTCCTTTATCATTTCTTACATGTAAATGAATTGCTTTTGCGCCTGCTGCAAAGCAGTTTTTGGCTACCTCAACAGTCTCTTTTATAGTTAAAGGTACTTCTGGATGATCTTTTTTAACTTTTCTTGCACCATTTGGAGCAACCATCAAATTAGGAAGTTTTTTTGGTTTATAAAATGGCATAAATTATCTTAAAGAAGCAGCTATATTTCCACCATCAACTGTTAAAACAGCTCCAGTAGTTTTTTTGGAAACTGAAAGATGAAAAAATGCCTTGGCAACATCTTCGGCTTTAACTTCATTTAGAAGCAAATTGCCTTTCATATAATCCTCAGTTGAAACATCTCTTGCTTTAGCTCTAGATTTAATCATTTCATCATTTAAGAGACCGCTCCTAATTCTATCTGCGTTTACTCCATTAGATCTTATTCCATAGGAACCATAGTCTAATGCATACTGTTTACATAAATTTAATAAGGCAGACTTAGGCAACCCATAAGGTCCAAAATTTTTACCAGGATTTACAGACTGTTTAGATATATTAAATAGTAAACATCCCTCAATATTTTGAGCCTTCATTATTTTGGTAGCTTCAGCTGCACAATTTTGATGAGAAAAAAAATTATCTTCGAAGCTCTTTCTTAAAATTTTGTCATCAACTTCAGCGATTGATCCTCCCAAAGCAGTTCCTGCATTTGATATTAGGATATCTATCCCACCAAATTTGGATGAAATTAAATTAAATGCCTTTTTAACACTTTCTTTGTTTGTTACATCACAATAGATACAAAGATCATTAATTTTTTTAGTCATTTCAGCAACTTTTTTCCTATTATTATCTATTAAAACTACCTCTGCTCCATATTTTTTAAATAATTTGTAAGTTGCTGTCCCAATTTTTCCAAATGCACCAGTAATAACGACAACATTACCTGCTAATTCTTTTATTTCTTTTTTTATTTTTGCTTGTTCTAGAGACCAATATTCAACATCAAAAATATCTTTTTTTGATATGAATTTATATTTTGAAGTTTCTTCAACTGAGGAAATTACTCTAGCATTAGTTTCTGTTAAGTCCGCTGCTACCTTTGCTGCTTTTAGATTATCTCCTATACAAAACACACCAATATTCTGCACTAATATCACTCTTGGTGAAGTATCTAGCATCGTTTTCTTTTCTTTAACTTTTTTTTGATTCTGTTCAAAGTATTTTAAGTATTTTTTTTTATAATTAATAAAAGCTTTAATTGCAGTTTTTTTAAAATCATCAATTGATGAGTTATGTTTAGGTTTAATTATTAAAGGGAAAGGTTTTACTCTAATGACATGGTCCGGTGTAGCCGTACCCTCTGTTGAATATCTCTCTACATCATTTCCATTAATGAAATAATTTAAAATTTTATTATTTCTAAAGGTTAAAATAAATTTCTTATTGGCACCTTTAGATGCTAATCCTCTTAATATTGGTGCTATTTCAGAAGGAGTAATTTTTGTATTTAATTTAGTTATTTGTTTAATTTTTTTTCTTTTTAACTTTCTTAAAGCCTTTTCTGCATCTGTTACATACTTTATCATGAGATCATAAGATTCTTTTGCATCATCAGAAAAAGTAAATATTCCATGATTTAGCAAGATAAGACAATTTATATTAGGGTTTTTGTTATAAACCTCTTTAATTTTTTGAGCTAAACCATATCCTGGCATTACATAAGGGATCAAACTTACTTTTTTTCCAAATATCTTTTTACAAAAAGCAAAACTATTTGGACGATTAGTTACATTCATAATTGCATCAGAATGTGTGTGGTCAACAAATTTAAATGGTAAAAAAGCATGTAGAAAAGTTTCTACTGATGGATTAGGAGATTTAATATTAATTAAATTCCTTTTTTGATATGCTACCATTTCTTCATCTGATAATTTTTTTTTATTCCTTAAAGCTAAAAGAGGGTTCAATTTTACTGCTGGCAATCCCTCTGGTTCAATTTCAGCCATATCCCAGCCACTTCCTTTTACACACAAAACGTCGTAATTTTTTCCATCTAAATCTTTTATAGTTGTCTTAACAGAGGTGTTGCCACCACCATGTAAAACTAGCTCACTATTTCTTCCAAGTAGCCTAGTCGTATAAACCCTGAGAGCCATATCCTTAGAATGACCAAGTTTCTTATATTTTGATATGTATTTTTTAGCCTCGTTATTTGACCAATTATTTTTCACAGCATTATCCTTCAATAAATTATTACCGTAGTTTTTTATTTGAAAGAAGTAAAAAATTAAAATACTAAAGTTATTTAATAATTATATGACTAAAGTTGGAGAACATATTACCTTAGATATTATAGGCACAAAAAAGGAGTATGACCCTGTCTTCTTTGAAAAATTAGTTTATAAAATTGCTAAAATAGCAAAAGTTACTGTACTCCAAATATCAAAATATAAGTTTGAGCCTCAAGGATTTACTTTAGTTGCATTATTGGCAGAAAGTCACATTAGTTTTCATACATTTCCTGAAAAAGGAATTATTAGTTTCGATTTTTTTACATGTGCAAAAATTTCTCCCTCTGTTGCTTTAGAGGTTATTAAAGATGAAATTAAACATACTCATATAATTAAAAAACAGTTTAATCGAGATACCATAGACCTCTATCATGACAATTATAGCTCACCAGGTTTAAAAAAATCATATGTTGTAAATAAAGTGTTCGAAAATTTTAAGTCAAAAGTTGGCCAACACATTGAGATATTAGAATTAGAACAATTTGGAAAAGCATTATTTATAGATAATGAAATTCAAGTAGCAGAAAAAGATGAGCATCTTTATAGTTCTACATTTGTAAACTCTGGACTAAGTTTAAACTCTAATAAAGAAAAAGCTGCTATTATTGGTGGAGGAGATGGAGGAGTTGCTAGAGAATGTATATCAAAAAATTTTGGATTTATAGATTGGTACGAATTAGATCCTGAAGTAGTAGAGGTTTGCGACAAACACCTTGGAACAATTGGAGATAAGGCTACTGAAAAAAATTCAGTAAAGTGTGTTTGGGGTGATGCTTTTGAAAGTATAAAAGCTGTTAAAGATGATACATATGATCAAATATATGTAGATTTAAACGACGATCAATATTGTATTGATTTAGCTGCTAAAAATATGAACTCTCTTGTAAGAATATTAAAACCAAAAGGTGTAATTACTGCCCAAGTTGGGAGTCAAGATAAAAAGCCTAAACAAGTTGAAAATTGGTTAAATATATTTAACCAAAATTTTGGTAACACTAAATTATCTAGAGTTTATATACCTAGTTTTGATTGTTCTTGGAACTTTTCCTCTTCAATAAATCATTAAAATTTTCTTTTTAATTCAGGAAAATTGTGAAATACTTATTTTTTTAACGGAGGAAAAATGAATGTAATAAAAAAAATATTTTTAACTTTTCTATTATCCTTATTTTTAATTAGCTCTGCTAATGCTGATAAAATTAGGATTGGAACTGAGGGTGCTTATCCTCCCTGGAATTCAAAAGATGCTTCAGGGAAATTAATCGGTTTTGAGGTAGAACTAGCTTGGCAATTATGTAGATACATTGGTCAACAATGTGAAATAGTTGAACAAGACTGGGATGGTATGATCCCAGCTTTAACTTCAAAAAAATTTGATGCAATAATGGCTGGAATGTCAATCACTGAGGAAAGAATGAAAACAATAAATTTTTCTCAAGGATACGCTGATGAAGTTGCATCTTTGGCAGTTATGAAGGGTTCAGATCTAGAGGGAATAGATACTCCTGATGCTGTAAACTTAAACCTTGGCGGATCAGCTGTAAATAAAGCAATGAAAACATTAACATCTGCTTTATCGGGAAAAACAGTTTGTACTCAAATTGGTACAATCCACCAAAATTTTCTTGAGTCTGGAGATGTAGGAAAAATAAACTTAAAAACTTACAAGACACAGGATGAGGTTAATCTTGATTTATCTAATGGCAGATGTGATGTAGCATTAGCTGCTGCGGTAGCATTTACTGACTACGCTGAAAAATCTGGAGAAGCTGTTGTACTTGTGGGACCAACTTTTTCAGGTGGTGCATTTGGTAATGGTGTAGGGGTAGGTATTAGAAAAGATGATACCAAACTTTTAAAAGCTTTTAATAAAGCCATTGATAAAGCAAGAAAAGACGGTCATATAAGTAGAATAGCCATTAAATGGTTCGGTTTTGACGCTTCTATGTAATTAATTTTAGATATGGCGACTATATTATATAGTCGCCAATCTATATGGAACTTCTTTCATTTGGAGATACTGGTTGGGGAGACGAGCTATTTTTCGCAACCTTAATGACTATTGCTGTATCTATTGCTGCAATGGTAATCGGATTTGTATTTGCTTTAATATTTACACCTTTAAAATTATCTAAAAACAAAACATTAAATATTATTGGAAATTGTTACACTACGATTATTAGAGGTGTTCCAGAACTATTAGTAATATATTTATTATTTTTCGGCGGTACTGGAGCTGCAATGTATGTTGCGTCAATTTTTGGATATGATGGATATATTGAGATAAACGCTTTTATAACCGGTGCTCTTGCTATAGGCATTATATCTGGAGCATACTCTACGGAGGTTTTTAGAGGAGCAATTTTATCAATTGATAAAGGTCAATTCGAAGCATCTAAAGTTTTGGGATTAAAGAAAAATATTCAATTTTATAAAGTTATTTTACCCCAAATGTTGAGATTATCTATTCCGAATCTAAGTAACGTATGGCAAATAACACTCAAAGATACATCATTAATATCTGTAACTGGATTAGTAGAAATAATGAGACAGTCTTACATTGCTGCAGGCTCAACAAGAGACCCGCTATTTTTTTATTCTGTAGCAGCAGTTCTGTATTTAATTCTTACATTCTTAAGTATGAAAATAATTAACAAATTAGAAGTTAGATACAAAAAAGGTTTTTAATGGATATAAATTTAATGATCAGTATTTTTCCTAGCCTGTTAAATGGGACAGTAATAACTTTAAAACTTCTTGTATCTTCAATGTTTTTTGGATTGTTAATAGGTTTGCTTTTTGCAATTTTAAGGATAAATAAAAATCCAATAATAAATAAATTTGCATATGGATACTCTTATTTCTTTAGAGGGACTCCATTATTAGTTCAGTTATATTTAATATATTATGGGTTAGCAAACATTGAGTTTCTAAGGAATTCAATCTTGTGGGTAATTATCAGAGAGCCTTATTGGTGTGCAATTATTGCATTTTCATTAAATACTGGAGCATACACATCTGAAATTTTAAGATCAGCCTTCCAAACAATAAAAGAGGGCTACATAGAAGCTGCAAAAAGTCTTGGTGTTACAAAACAAATTACCTTTTTTAAAATACAAATTCCAATTGCAATCAAACAGTCATTACCAGCTTATGGAAATGAAATAATTTTAATGCTTAAGGGGACTTCTCTCGCAAGCGTTATAACAATTATGGATTTAATGGGTGAGGCAAGGAAAGTAAATGTTTTAACTTTTAAACCTTTTGAAGCTTTTATTACTGCAGGAATAATATATTTATTTCTAACCTTTATTATACATAATATTGTAAAGTACTTAGAAAAAATATATGGATTTCAAACATGAAAGTAGCTTGTATTCAGTTATCTAGCGGTGAAAATTATAATAAAAATTTTAAGGATATTATAAAATATATAAATCAAGCAATAAAGAATAAATCAGACCTAATAATTACACCAGAAACCTCTTCATTAATGTCGGCTGATAAAAATAATTTATTTAAATATTCATATGAAATGAAAAATGATCCAATAATAAAGAAAGTAAAACTTATAGCTAAATCAAAGAAGAAGTGGATACTTCTTGGCTCAATGTGTATTAAAGAAAAAAGCAAATTAAGAAATAGATCTATTCTTATTGGACCAAATGGTAAAATAAAAACTTTTTACGATAAAATAAATATGTTTGATGTTAAAGTTTCAAAAAAAGAACAACACAAAGAAAGTAAAGTATTTAAGGCAGGTAAAAAATTAGTATCAGCTACATTACCATGGGGAAAAATAGGCCTTTCAATTTGTTATGATTTAAGATTTCCTGAACTTTACAGAAACTTATCAAAAAGAAATTTAAGTTTTATAACGGTTCCGTCGGCATTTACCAAAACAACAGGTCAAAGACATTGGTTAGCTTTGTTAAAAGCAAGAGCTATTGAAAACTTTTGTTATATATTCGCTCCTAATCAAACTGGAAAAAATACGATTAAAAGAGAAACTTTTGGACACACGGTCATCATCTCACCAGATGGTAAAATAATGGCTCTCAAGAAAATTGGAAAAGGAATTATATATTCAAATATAAACCCTAAAATAGCTATGGATTTAAGAAAAGTAATTCCTAGTATGCTTTAATAACTTGTGTATTGCTTAATTTCTTTTATTTTTGAACCAGTTTGATTGTTTATCGCTAATTTTATTTTTGCTCTATCATCATTTAGAAAATGAACATCTCTAGATAATTTTATAAAATTTTCACCAAAATCACTATTTTTTTCACATATTCTTTTATTATCTTCTATATCCCAAAGTTTTGTATTAATCGCCTTTAATTCTTCATAAAGTTTTTTTAATGGGTCACTTAAAGTTATGTTTTCATCTAATTGTTTTTTTAGTATCAAATATTCATCATTAATAAATTTTAATTTGTCAGTATCTTTAATTTTCTTTTTTTTGATTTCTAAAATTGAAATTTTATCTAGAAGTTCACCAACGGATACCTCAATTAAAATTTTATTCATAAATAAAGATAGTGTGTTAAGTTGTTTAAAATATGTCTAATATTCTTATAATTAAACATGGTTCTTTAGGTGATATAGCCCAGGCAAGTGGTGCAATTCAAGATATTTCTGATTTTCATAAAGATGATAAAATTTATTTATTAACATCCAAGCCTTATATTGATCTTTTTAAGCAAAACCCCCATCTCGCGGGAACAATTTTAGATAAGAGGTTATCAAGATTTAATTTGATTTATTTATTTAATCTTATGCGTAAATTAAAAAAATACAAATTTATAAAAGTTTTTGATTTACAAAATTCTTCTCGTTCAAGTTTTTATAAAAAAATATTATTTCCTAATGCTGGCAATCTTATTTGGTCGTCTTCTGAAACTACATTGCCAAAAGATAAATCTAAAGATGAATTTGATAAAAACCCTGTTTTAGACAGATTTAAACATCAACTAGAAACCTCAGGTATTAAAATTAAAAAAACTATGTTTCCTGATTTTGATTGGGCTTGCTCCAATATAGAAAATATAAAAAAAAAATTTGATTTAAATAAATACATAGTTTTATTTCCTTTCTGTTCACCACATTTGATAATTAAAAAATGGCCTTATTACAATGAACTCATAGAATTAATAAAAAAAAAATTTGACGATGAATATAAAATTGTCGTTGCTCCAGGCCCTAAAGAGATTGATATGACAAAAGAGATTAATGCAATTTCAATTTTAAACGAAAATAAATCATTAAGCATACAGGAACTTGCATCTTTAATAAAAAACAGTACTTTTGTTATATCAAATGATACAGGACCAGCACATATGACCTCACATCTTGGTGTTAAAGGAGTGGCATTATTCGGATCACATACTACAGCATACAAAGTAAGTATAGAAAGAGAAAATTTTAAAGCAATCCAAGTAACAGATCTTAATAAACTTTCACCGGAAAAAGTTTTTGAATATATTTTACAATCTTTAAATTAATGGAAATAAACTTCCTTTTTTTTATAAGTGTCGTTCCAGCCATAATACTTTATGGAATTGCAAAGTCTGGTTTAGGTGGTTCTATATCATTAATATCTGTTCCTTTGATGACTGTTGTTATGCCATTACAACAAGCACTTGCAATCATTCTACCTATTCTAATATTTTCAGATATTATAGCTGTATATAGATTTAGAAGAGAATTTGATTTTAGTATTCTTAAAGTAATAGTGCCATTTGCAGCACTAGGTATTCTAATAGGTTCATTTACGTTTAATAATTTTTCAGAAGATTTGCTCAAACTAATAGTAGGGGTAATGGGTTTTTTATTTGCTGGACATTATTTTTTGTTTAAAAAAGAAAAAACAATTCCAGCAAAGCAAAATTTTTTAAAGGGTGCTATATGTTCGTCAATTGCTGGATTTTCAAGTTTTTGTGTACATGCAGGTGGAACTCCTACGAGTCTTTATTTATTACCATTAAGATTAAAAAAAGAAGTTTACGTTGGAACTAGAATAATTTTTTTTAGCTGTGTTAATCTAATAAAACTTCCACTATACATTTATTTATCAATGATGAATTTTGATACATTGTATCAATCTATCTCCCTTTTCCCTTTGGCTATAATTGGAATATTTATTGGGTATAAATTATTAAAAATTATAGAAGAAAATTTATTTTATAATATTCTTTATGCATTAATACTTTTAAGCAGCACAAAACTCATCATAGATTTTATTTAAAAATTTAAACTTCATCAGTAAATTTTTTAAGTATAATAGGAAGAAAGGCTACAATAATTAATATTCTCAAAAAGTGATGATAGCTAACAAAAATTGGATCAATATTATAAGCTACACTTATAACAACCATTTCATGTATGCCTCCTGGAGCGAAACTTAGAAATGTAGGAATGAAATCAAAGCCAAGAAATTGTAAAAAATAAGCCGTTATCATTGCAACAATTACAAGAATAGAACTCACCATAACCCCATGAAATATATAAAAAAATAATTCTTTTAGTTTCAGACCATTTAGTCTACTTCCAAGTGCAGTTCCTAAAAAAATAAAAGCAATATTTATTATAAAATCAGGAAATCTAGCATTCACAATTTCAAACGTATAAAATAATCCTGATAAAGCCATTGCTCCAACAAGAATTGGAGATGGAATTTTTAGTTTTTTTAAAATTATTGAAAATAAATAACAAATTAAAATTAAAAATATAATTTCAAAACAATAACTAAGATCATAGATATTATCGTAATTATATCCTTCGATCTCGGAAAAACCCAAATTACTAATAAATAGAATTGGTACAAAACTAACAATAAAAATTACTCTTGTTGCTTGTGGTATTAATACTTGCTTATGATTATCTTTTTTACCATATTCTAAAAGTGCTGCTGCAATTGGAACAAATCCACCTGGTAGAGCTGCTAAAGTAGCAATAAATTTATCAAATTTACAAACTTTAATAAAATATAAACCAGCCAATATTGTACTTACAATTGTACATACCAACATTGCTACAGATGAGAATACCCACAAATGTATTTTGTATAATAAAGATATATTTAGTGTCGCGCCAAGAATTATTCCAACCAATAAAAAAATAGGATTTAATAATTTTGTGGGAAACTTTATGTCAAATTTTGTAAAAGCCACACAAAGATTCAAGCCAAGAGAACCTAATAACCATGGCAAAGGGAGCCCAATTATAGTTCCAATATAACCTCCTACAATACCAATAGCGAGAGCTTTATAGCTGGCTCTCAAATCTCTAAAAAAATTTTGAAATGATAAAGTATTTAACATTTATGTAATCATTATTGACACTAAATATAAATCTATGTTTAATATCAGGTATTATAATTATAATAAGAGAGGAAATAATGAAACTAATTAAATCTTTAATTACAGTTTTATTCTCAACTTTACTTTTAATTTCAGCAACAACTTCAAGCTCAGTAGCAATGGATAAATTGCACTTTGTAATCGGTGGTGGTGCTGGAGGTGGTTGGGATGGAACTGCTAGAGGAACAGGAGAAGCTTTAACAAAAGCTGGAATGTTAAAAAGTGCATCATTTGAAAATATGTCAGGTGGTGGAGGTGGAAAAGCTTTAGCTTACATGATCAATACAAAACCTGCTAATACAATTCTAGTTCAATCAACACCATTGGTCTTAAGATCAATCACACGACACAAAGGTTATGTAAAAGGCAATGGTACTTTATCTTACAAAGATGTTGTGCCAATTGCTGGAGTTATTGGTGATTATGGAGCTATTGCAGTAGCAAAAAGTTCACCTTTTAAAAACTTTAAAGATGTAGTTGATGCTTACAATAAAGATCCAAATTCAGTTAAGATGGCTGGTGGTTCTGTCAGAGGAAGCATGGACCATTTAATTGGCGCTTTAGCTTTTCAAGCAGCAGGAGCTGACCCGAATGCAGTTGCATATATACCATATGATGCTGGAGGAAAAGCATTAGCTGGACTTTTATCTGGGGAGACTCAAATTATATCAACAGGCTTAGGTGAATTGATGGGTGCAAGAGACCAAGTAAGAATTATTGGTATTACTGCTCCTTCAAGAGTATCTGATGCTCCAGATGCACCGACATTAAAAGAACAAGGATATGATGTACAATTCGTTAACTGGAGAGGTTTTTTTGGACCTCCAGGAATGAGCAATTCTGATAAATCAAAAATTGCTAAAATGTTAGGCGACGTACAAAAAACTCCTGAATGGGAAACTGTAAGAGCAAGAAATGCATGGGTAAATATTTATAACCCAGAAGGAAAGTTTGTTTCTTTCTTAGAAAAACAAACTGAAGAAATGACAGCTCTTATGAAAAAACTAGGAGTAATTTAATCTTTAAGATTATTTAAAATAGAGCAGTGAATATAAATACAACAAAAATTATATCACTGCTCTTTTTTATTTTCTCAGCATTCTATCTATACACGGCTTATCAAATTCAGGTTTTTGCATTTGATGAAAATGCAGCATTTAATGCTAGAACATTTCCAATTTATTTAGGCTATGCAGGATTATTTTTTTCTGGGTTAAAACTTGTTCTACCTGAGCCTAACACCATAAAAGTAGACCATAAAAATCTAGAGTATAAAAAAACAGTAATACTTATAGTAATTGCAATTATTTATGGAGCTACAATTTTAAAAGTTGGATACTTTTTAACAACTTCTTTATTTTTGTTTTCGTCTTATTATTTTTTAGGTGAGAGAAGATGGGTCTTGATGTTTTTATTATCATTTCCCTTCGTGGCAGCTTTTATGTACCTTCTTCATGGTATTCTTGATATTTATTTAAGAGATCCATTTTTACAATCAATTGGAGTTATGGGATGATCGAAGGAATTTTAATTGGATTAACCACAGCTCTTACACTCCAAAATATTTTAATGGTAATGGTAGGTTGTTTTTTTGGAACTATTATTGGAATGTTGCCTGGACTTGGTCCAATGACTGCCATTGCTTTAATGATACCAATTACCTATGGTTTTGATCCTGCTACAGGTTTAATTCTGATGGCTGGAGTTTATTATGGTGCTGTATTTGGTGGCTCGACTTCCTCAATTTTGCTTAACGCACCGGGTGTTCCAGGGACAGTTGCCACATCATTTGATGGCTACCCAATGGCACAACAAGGAAAGGCAGGTAAGGCTTTAGCAATTGCTGCTTGGAGTTCTTTTGCAGGAGGGACACTATCTGCAATTTATCTTTTATTTATGGCACCCAGTTTGTCTAAAGTAAGTTTGTCATTCAGATCGCCTGATTATTTCGCTTTAATGATTCTAGGTTTAACCGCTATTGCTGCTTTTTCTTCTAAAGGTCAATTTTTAAAAGCAATGATGATGGTAGTATTAGGTTTAATGTTAGCTTCAGTTGGTCAAGATAGTTTATCGGATATTACAAGATTTACATTTGACAATATGAACTTAACAGATGGAATTAGCTTTGTTCTTGTTGTAATGGCTACATTTGCAATGAGTGAAGCGCTTACAATTATTTTAAAAAGAAATGATCCAACTAGTGCTGCTAAACAAGTTTCATTGACAGAACTTGGTTCAATTAAAATCAATAAAGAAGAAAGATCAAAAATGTACAAAACAATCCCAAGATCATCCATAATTGGTTTTTTAATTGGAGTATTGCCAGGCGCAGGTGCAACAATTGCATCTTTCTTAGCTTATGGAATGGAAAGAAATGTAGTTAATGATGAAGAAAAAGAAAAGTTTGGAAAAGGAAGTGTAAATGGTTTGTCAGCTCCTGAAACTGCAAATAATGCAGCGTGTTCTGGTTCATTTGTCCCCATGTTAACGCTAGGTATACCAGGAAGCGGAACTACCGCGGTTATGTTAGGTGCACTATTAGGTTTTGGAGTTCAGCCTGGACCAAGATTGTATATGACAAATCCAGAAATTTTTTGGTCAATAATAATGTCAATGTATATAGGTATGGTTATATTATTGATTTTAAATCTTCCTTTAATTCCATATATTGCAAGAATTCTTGCTGTCCCTAAAAATTACTTAATTCCTCTGATTTTATTTTTCTCAGTTACAGGAATTTATGTAATGTCTTTCAATAACTTTGATATTTATTTAATGATTGGAATTGCAGTTGTTGCAACATTTCTAAGATTATATGATTTTCCTATGCCACCTTTGATACTTGCCTTTGTATTAGGAGGATTAATGGAAGAAAACTTGAGAAGATCTTTATTATTAAGCAATGGTTCTTGGGAATTTTTATGGGACAGAGCTTTAACCGCATGTATTTTACTAACTACAATTTTAATTGTAATTTGGCACGTTTATAAAACTATGTTTAAAAAGACTAAAACTTAAGTAATATAAATTTTATCAGACAAACCGTAACAAAGTATAGCCATCATAATTAAAAAGACTGTAGGCGCTATAATACCTTCATTTGTAACTTTTTCATTAAGACCTGTTTTATCAATTTTAAGCGAGTAGAAATTTGTTCCTAAAACACATGCATGTATAATAAATATTAAATTAAAAAATGCCCAAGTACCTTCAACTCCATTTGGTCTTACAAACATTATATAAATAGCCATTATTACCCAACCAAGCATTAGCGCTCCAACAAATCTAACCATTACAGCTGCACTATGATCTATACCAAATTTATCCATGAATTTCTTTGTTCCAACAATTGTTTGAAAACAATAGGCAGCTATCCCTATAAAATGTGCAAGAAATACAATTAAGTAGAAAATGTTATTAAATTTAGCAATCATAAAACTATTTTATAAGATTCTTTTATATTTTTCAATTGCCTTATCCCAAAGAAAGTTTGTAGAATTATTTTTAGCTTCTTTGCCGTATTCTAAATATTTATTTTCTCTAAAAAGAGTTTCTATACTTGAGTAAATATCCTCTAATTTATTACCATCACATATCAAACCTGTTTTTTCATGTATAATTGCATCTGAAGCTCCTCCATCTTTTCCCCCAATTGATGGAACTCCATATTGTGCAGCCTCAACATAAGCAATTCCAAAGCCTTCAACTGATTTTTTATAAATTACGGATGGCATTACAAAAATATTTGATTTTGCAACAAGGGCATTTTTTAAATCAGTTGGTATATCTTTTAAAAAAGTTACCTGATCTTCTAACTTTAATTCAACAACTAATTTTTTTAATTTTTCTTCCTCTTTTCCATACCCAATACATGTATAGAAAATTTCTGGATAAACTTCTTTTAGGTTTCTAACAGCCATAATAACTTTTTCATGATTTTTTCTTTTGTCAAATCTTGAGACTGTTATTAGTCTATTTTTCTTTCCTTTAAATATTTCCTCAGCCTCATCTAAGTATCTTTTTGGAACTTCAACAACTGGATCTACACCAGGATTAATAACAACTATTTTTTCTTCATCTACTCCAAGGTCTATAGCTAAGTTTTTTGTATAATTTGAATTTGCAACTACATGATCAACATTATTTAAAACTGATAAAACTTTCTTATTTAATCCTGAGCCTTTAGGGTGATTTATTTCTTTTGAATGAATTAAACAGATTTTCTTTTTATTTGTTTTAATAAATTCTAAACTTTTCCAATGATCAGCAATTAAACACTCTACATTTTTATTATTTTCAAGATAATCATTAATTAAATAAGATTTTCTATATTTTCTAATTAGCTTCATTCCACTAACTCTTTCAATTGAAAATGAAACAGATTTATCAAATTCTTCGTGATTTTCATGGTAATCTGCAAAAACTTTTATAAGATTTATTTTTGCTAGAGATCTTGCCAATCCCCACATGAGATTTTGCATACCTCCTAACTCTGGTGGAAAAGTTCTAGTAATTAGTAAATACATTATTTATTAAAACCACTTAATACTGCAGCCCATACTAGGAAACTGTTCGTTTGGACCTTTGTTAGATTTTGCAATCATTTTCATGGCTTTTTTAAGTTCACTGTCTCCATTTTCTTTAGGTTTTAAGTTTTGTAACTCTCTTATTCTTCCTCTGTATTGAAGTTCAAGGTCTTTATTATATCCAAAAAAATCTGGAGTACAGACTGCACCATAAGTTTTTGCTACTTGTTGAGTTTCATCTATTACATACGGAAAATTAAAATTATGATTTTTTGAAAATTTGATCATATTATCAAATGAGTCTTCTTTATATCTCTTTGGGTCATTTGACATTATTGCTATAGATTTAATACCATCATTCTCTAAACTCTTACAGTCTTCGACAACATTTTTGATTACTGCTAAAACATAAGGACAGTGATTACAAATAAACATTATTAATGTTCCATTTTCACCTTTTACATCATTCAATGAAATTATTTTATTGTCTATTGATTTAAGTTCAAAGTAATCAGCTTTTTTACCAAAGTCACAAATTGGTGTTTTTGTTAATGCCATGATAAAAGACTATATAATTTATGTTTTACGATTTAAAAGATAAAAAACCAAAAAACCTTGGCGAAAATTGGGTAGCACCTAACGCTGTTATAATTGGAGACGTAACATTAGAAAAAAACTCTAGTGTCTGGTTTAATGCAACTCTTAGAGGTGATATTGAAAATATACACATTGGAGAAGGTTCAAATGTTCAAGATGGAAGTGTTTTACACACAGATCCAGGTTATCCATTAAAAATTGGAAAAAATGTAACCATTGGTCATATGGTTATGCTCCATGGATGCACAATTGATGACAACTCTTTAATTGGGATTGGAGCAGTTGTTCTTAACAGAGCAAAAATTGGAAAGAATTGTATAATTGGTGCTAAATCATTGGTAACTGAAAGAAAAGAAATTCCTGATAATTCTTTAGTAATGGGATCACCCGGAAAAGTAATAAGGCAATGTACTGAAGACGAAATTGATGCAATAAAACAAAACGCAATTAGGTACCAAGAAAATTGGAAAAAATATTCAAAGTCTATATTTTAATGAAAAAACTTTTTTATAGTTTATTAATATTAGTTTTATTAACTCAATTCTCCCAAGCTTTTGAAAGATTTATACCTTTAGAGCTTTTCACAGGTGGAAAAATTAGAAATGATACAGTAATTAAATTTACAAAAGCTAATTTGGTATTTGGCGAAAAGAAAAAAAAGAAAATTATAGGTCCTGAAGATTGGCATCATCCAGAAACTGGAGAAAAAATAAAAGTATATAAAAGAACAAGAAAAGGGCAAAGTAGTCTCAAAACCCAGTTATTTACTGTAACCAACGATGGACAATGTATAGGAAGAATTTGGGATAGTAGACGTGGTGGTAGAATAATTGAAAATGGATGTAAATTTCCCTTGGGGGTTTGGAAACAAGGAGAAACTAGGTCATTCGTTGGATCTTCCGGAGGGAAACCTAGAAAAATTGAATTAACAATTTTAAAATTAGGAAAAAAACAAAATAGCAATCTTAAATTTAATTGGAAATTATATAATATGAAAAATGGAAAATTAATGGATGATAATGATTATACTTTTTCCCCAGGAAAGGCGATGGTAGGTTTAAATGAAAACTGATTAGCTCAAAAGCAAGTCATTAACAGAATAAATAATTAATCCTATTATAATTATAAAAAATATAACAAAAGCTATTTGTTCTCCTATTTTCTTTTTTATTTTAGTTTCACCTTTTTTAAATTTTCTAATTTGAAATATACCAAATCTCATTACAAGTAGACCTAATATTATCAAAGATAAATAAAGTATAAAATTATAAAGCATTTTTGACAGATAATATTTTAAATGAAACTTTAATTTTGGGAAATTTTTCCTTCAAAGTTTTCTTTAACTTATTAAATGATTTCTTATGTATTACGTTTTCAATTCTTGAATTAAAATTTTTATTGTTATTTACAATTTTAGCAGCTCCACAATCATTGTGATTTAATACTATTAATTTATTAATTTTATGTAAATTTATTGAAGTTTCTAAATTTTCCCAGAATGTCGCATGCCATTTTTTGAATTTATTATTTGTTACACCAATTGAACCACCTGCAATTGTAAAAGCGCTAAATTTTCCTGTAAGTTTTATATCTTTTAAATGTTGATGAACTGGTTTTTGAAACCTTGGATCCATACAGGAAAGAACCATTGCTTCATATTTTTTTGACATAATTTAAGGAACTAACCAATTTTCTATATTTTTTTCAAGATCAATCCTGGCTCTCCTATGACCTTTCGCAGCTAAATATAGCCATTCAATATTTTTTATTTTGCACTGAATTACAGTAAAATTTTTGTAACCTTCTTCACTTTGTTCCATTGTAAAGCCAGATTTTTCAATATCATCATTTAAACCAGATCCAGGTTCATCAATTTCTGTTCCTGGTCCATTATTTACTAAATAACATTTACGACTTACATGAGCTGTTTTTAACCAAGATTGTTCTGTGATTTCATTATTATGGTTGATGGTGCAATTTACTTTTACTCTTAGTTGAATTTTTTCCTCTTTATCATAAAAAATTAAGGCGGCGTTGTTATTTTTTTTCAATTTCGGAATTTTGTCAGATCTAATATCACTATGAAATTGAAGTATATTATTTGATTGATCTGATTTTCTTAGAACCACAATTCTTCCATCAAAATCTGAATGATCGCCGCAAACAAAAACTGGAATTCTAAAAGGAGATGATCTATTCGTTACAGCATCATCAAGCATTGACCATATTTTTTTCTTTATTTCAGAAAAGTCCTCATAATATGGGACGGCATTTGACATTGGATTACTTCTTTTTCTTGAGTCTAGCAATTAAACTAGAGCTATCCCATCGATTACCACCCATCTTTTGAACATCGGCGTAATACTCATCAACTATTTCAGTAATCGGGACTGGTGAACCATTTCTTTTTGCTTCCTCAATTACAATCTTCAAATCTTTTCTCATCCAATCTACTGCAAAACCGTAATCAAATTTATCTTCAACCATAGTTTTATATCTATTTTCCATTTGCCAAGATTGAGCCGCGCCTTTAGATATTGTTTCCATTACTTTATCAATATCTAAACCAGCATTTATTCCAAAATTGATAGCTTCTGATAGACCTTGAACAACACCTGCAATGCACATTTGGTTCATCATTTTTGTAAGTTGACCACTTCCTGATGGACCAATTAATTTTACTTTTTTACTATAGCAATCAATTACTGGTTCAGCTTTTTTAAAAACCTCTTCATCACCTCCAACCATAACCGTTAGAATTCCACCTTCAGCACCTGATTGACCTCCAGAAATCGGTGCATCTAAAAATGCAAATCCTTTTTCTTTCGCTTTATTATATAGTTCTCTCGATACTTCTGCAGATACAGTTGAATTATCTACGTAGATTGAACCCTCCTTAGCACTGTGAAATAATCCGTTTTCACCTAAAGTAACTTGTTTCAAATCATCATCGTTACCCACACAAGTAAAAATAAAATCAGCGCCTTCCACAGCCTCTTTAGGTGTTGAAGCCATTTTACCTTTATATTCAGTAATCCATTTTTCAGCTTTAGTAGTTGTTCTATTAAAAACAGTTACATTGTGCCCAGCTTTTGATATATAACCAGCCATCGGATAACCCATTACCCCGAGACCTATGAAAGCAACATTACAAGTCATAAAATATTTATATGTTTAAAAATTTAAGTTTAAAAGTAATTATATTTGGATTTATTTTTACATTTTTTTCATGTTTTGGACAGAGTTTTTTTATAGGATTATTCAATTCAAGCATCAGAGAAACACTTTCTATTACACATGGACAATTTGGCACGATTTATGCTTCAGCTACTCTATTTAGTAGTTTACTCTTAATATGGATCGGAAAAAAAATTGATGATGTAAATGTACTTAAATTTGCGATTTTTGTTACTTTACTTTTATCATTTTCTTCTTTTTTCTTTTCCAAAACATCATCAGTAGCTTTTCTGTTTGTCTCAATTTTTTTAATGAGGTTTTCTGGACAAGGATTAATGTCTCATACAGCTTCAACTACCATTTCAAGATACTTTACAAAATCTAGAGGTAAAGCGTTAAGTATTATTTGGTTTGGTTTATCTTCTGCAGAATTCATAATGCCTGTATTAATCGTTTATCTTTTAACTCTAATTGTTTGGCAAGATCTATGGGTAATCTTTTCTTTAATAGTTTTAATTTGTCTGCCGTTAGCATCTTATATTTTAGTTAAAGAAGTCAAATTAGATACTAGAGAAGGTAGTCAAAACAAAATTTTAAAAGAAGAAAATATAAAAAACTGGAAAAGAATAGAAGTCCTTGGAGATTATAGATTTTATATTGTCTCATTAAACATGTTGGCAATGCCCTGGATAGCTACAGGAGTATTTGTATATCAATCATTTGTCACTAATTCGAAAGGGTGGGGTGAATATACAATTGCGCAATCTTTTATGTCTTACTCGATTTTTTCTGTAATTACTTTAATTGTTGCTGGTTATTTGATTGATAAGTTTACAAGTAGAAAATTACTAATCTATATGAATATTCCACTATTCTTAGGAACTTTAATCATTATATACTTTGATGCTCCACAAACTGCTTTTTTATTCCTTGGATTAGTAGGAATATCAAACGGTCTAGCTAACTTATTAGGATCATCAACATGGGCAGAAATTTATGGAGTAAAATATATTGGATCTATTAAAGCTTTGACTACTGCTTTAATGGTATTTGCAACTGCTTTTGGTACAGCATTATTTGGTTTTTTTATAGATGCTGGATTTTCAATTGAAAAAATAGCATTTATTGCAGCAATTGCAATTGCATGCTCTATAGCCTTACTTTTTACTATTAGAAAAAAATTAAATCCAGTTTATCTCTAATACTGCTTGATTTTTTTATAATCGAGGTGTATCTAACCCACCATGGCTAGAGTTACAGTAGAAGATTGTATTGATAAAGTTAAAAGTCCTTATGAGTTAGTGCTGGTTGCAAAGGAGAGAGCAACGCAACTTAATTCAGGATTAGAACCCACTTTAGATAGGGATAATGACAAAAACACTGTAATAGCATTAAGAGAAATTGCTGAAGAAACAATAAAAGTCCCTGATTTGACAGATGCTGCAGTTTATAAATTAAGAAAACATGTTGAACAAATAGATGATGCATCAGACGACGAGGATGATATTGGTGATGATTTTGAAAACCTTTATAAAGGCGAAATTTCAAAGAGTGGTGTGCCAATTCTTCCATCAAAGAGAGCTAGAAAAATTCCAGAAAAAATTCAAGTTTCTAAAGATGATTTAGCTGAGTTACAAAATACACCTGAACAACCATCATCAGATCCTGTTGAGGACATACAAGAGGAAGAAACCGATGTTTCATTAGATGAAATGAAAGATCAAGAAGAAACTGTATCTGACGAAACAGAAAACCAAGAATAAATTAATTAAATTCCTTTATTATTTTCTCCCTGTGCTCATCTAAATCGGGAATATTACCTCTACTATTTTCATCTTTATATGTAGACATTTTAATTGGGTTTCCTGCAGATTTAAATTCACCAATAATTTTATGATATGATTTTACAATCATATTTCTTTCTTTAATTTGTGGATTTTCTACAGCTTGTTTTATATTAAAAATTGGCCCACATGGAATTTTCAATGCTTCCATTTCTTTAACCCAATCGTTCGTAGATTTTGAACTTAATTTTTTTTCAAAAATTTCTTTTAATTGATCCATATTTTCACATCTTAATGAATTAGATATAAATCTTTCATCATTTGCAGTTTCAGGAATTTTTAGTACATCACAAAGTTTTGCAAAAAGTTTATCATTTCCTGCAGCAATGATTATGTAGCTATCTTTTGTTTTAAAAGCTTCAAATGGAGCAATTGATGGATGTCTTGAACCCATTGGTCCTGGAATTTCATCTTTGGAAAGATATCTTGCAATTGCATTTTCTAAAATTGCTATTTGGCAATCTAACATTGAAACATCTATAAAAGCTCCTTTTCCAGTTTTTTGTCTATCGTATAAAGCCGCATTTATTCCAATTGCTGTAAACAGACCTGCTGTGATATCACCAATAGATGTTCCAACTCTTGTTGGTTCAGAATTAGGATGACCAGTTACACTCATCAAACCCCCCATGCCTTGAACCACCATGTCATATGCAGGTAATTCTTTTAAAGGTCCAGTTTGGCCAAAGCCTGACGCCGAAGCATAAATTAATTTAGGATATTTTTTACTTACATCTTTCCAGCCAAAACCCCACTTTTCTAATGTACCAGGTTTAAAGTTTTCTACTAAAATATCCGCCTTAGATAAAATTTTATCAAAAATTTTCTTATCCTCATTATTTTTTAAATTTAAAGCGATACTTTCTTTTCCTCTGTTTAATGACATAAAGTATGCAGAATAATCTTTAACAAAAGGTCCAAATTTTCGAGAGTCATCACCTGTTTCAGGTGCTTCAATTTTTATAACTCTTGCACCCAAATCTGAGAGTATCATAGTGCAATAGGGTCCTACTAAAACCCTAGTTAAATCAACAACTAATAAATTTTTTAGTGGTCCATCCATAATAAAATATACGACATTTCCTTATATTGACTCTTAACCATAAGTTCAATTTAATATGTTTATTAAATTAATTTAAAGAGGGGAAAACATGTTAAAAAAAATAAGTTTTTATTTTACAACATTATTTTTAGCTTTCTCATTAATTGGATCAGCATACGCTGTGACACTAAAAGCAAGTCACCAATGGCCTGGAACACCTAGAGCTGATGGTTCTTATGATCCAAGACATGAAATGGTTCAAATAATTGCAGATGAAGTTAAAAAAGCAGGAGTAGATTTAGATATTAGAATTTATCCAGCAAAATCATTATATAAACCCAAAGAGCAGTGGAAACCAATGACAACTGGTCAGTTGGATATTTCAGCATTTCCATTAGCGTACGCATCAAAATTCCACCCAGAATTTGATGCAACATTGATGCCAGGAACAGTTAAAAATCATGACCATGCACTAAGATTTAATAAAGGTCCAATGATGACTGAAATTAAGAGAATTATAAATGATGCTGGTGTTGTTGTTCTATCTGATGCTTGGCTTGGTGGCGGTTTTGCATCTAAGTCAAAATGTATTAAAAATCCATCAGATGCTAAAGGACAAGTAATGAGAGCAGCTGGTAAAGCTTTTAACCAAATGTTAGAGGCTGCTGGCGCTGGTATTCAAAGTATGCCTTCATCAGAAATTTATACTGGATTGCAAACTGGAGTATTAACAGGTGCAAATACTAGTTCAGGAAGTTTTGTTAGTTACAAAATTTATGAGCAAGTAACATGCGCAACACCTCCAGGAAAATTCGGATTGTGGTTTATGTATGAGCCAATTTTGATGTCAAAAATGAGCTTTGATAAATTAAATTCAAAACAACAAGATGTTTTAATGAAAGCTGGTAAAGTTGCTGAAAAATATATGACTGCGCAAGTTGAAAATCTAGATAAAAAATTTGAGGACGCTTATAAAGCAGCAGGAGTAAAATTAGTATATATGGATGCAAATGACCATGCGGCTTGGGTTGAGATTGCTAAACAATCTTCACACAAAGCATTTGCTGAAAAAGTTCCAGGTGGCGATAAGCTAATGGAAATGGCTTTAGCAGTTAAATAAAAAGATATATAAAGAACCCCTATTTAAAATATTAAATAGGGGTTTTTTTTATGAAACAAAAATATTTAAAATTCTGTAATTATAGTTCACAAGCATGTGGAGCTTTTGCTGTTCTAGCTCTGCTTTTATCAATATTGGTAATTGTTGAGTTGGTTTTTGAAAGATATTTTTTTCAAAGAGCAATCACATGGCAAACAGAGCTTGTGACGATGCTTTTAGTTGCTTCAACTTTTATAGGAAGTGCTTATGTTTTAAGCGAAAAAGCGCATGTGAGTATGGAGTGGATTTATGATTTTTTATCAAAGAAAAACATTCTTAGACTTAAAATTTTCACATCATTAATAAGTTTATTGTTTTTTTTAATCTTATTCTATTTTGGGTATTTAATGGTTGAGGAAGCTTTTACAAAAAATTATTCTACAGGAACTGTTTGGGATCCTCCTTTATGGATACCTTATTCATCAATGATGATAGGAGCAGCATTAATGATCCTTCAATATATTGCCGAAATAATTAAACTTATCGACGAAGAAGGTGGTTACTAATGGATCCGTTAATAATAGCAATAATCGTTGCGGTTTTCACTTTAGTAGTATTATTTTCTGGAATACCAATTGCTTTTGGTTTGAGCTTTGTCTCAATAACATTACTAGTTGCATTTGAGGGTTTTCAAATGTTAGATGTTTTTGCAGAAACATTTTATGCTGGACTAAACTCTTTTGTTTTACTTTCAATACCAATGTTTATTTTAATGGGAATGGCGGTCGCCAATTCTCCAGCGGGAAAAGATCTATATACAGGATTAGATAGATGGCTTTGGAGAGTACCAGGTGGATTAGTAATTTCTAATATAGGTGCTTGCTCAATATTTGCTGCATTAAGTGGATCAAGTCCTGCAACATGTGCAGCAATTGGAACTATGGGAATACCTGAGATGAGAAAAAGAGGGTATTCTGATCAAATAGCAACAGGAACAATAGCAGCTGGTGGTACGCTAGGAGTTTTAATTCCTCCCAGCATTGTTTTGATTGTTTATGGAATTGCTACAGGAACATCAATTGGAAGATTATTCTTAAGTGGCTTGATACCTGGATTTATGTTAGCAGGAATGTTTGCTATATGGGCTCTCATACATAGTTATTTTATTGATAAAGATTCAGCAAAAGCTTTAAAGAACAGAACACCTCCAACTTTTAAAGAGAAAATTGAAGTCTTGCCAAGAATTTTACCCTTCCTAGCAATTATAGCTGGTGTTCTTTATGTTTTATATGGTGGAGTAGCTACACCTTCAGAAGCATCTGGTGTTGGAGCTTTTTTAGTTTTCGTATTAATCGCTGTTGTTTACAAAATTTATCAACCAAAGAAAATCTGGAACATTGTTAAAGTATCTATGAAAGAAAGTGTGATGATAATGTTTATCATCGCTGCATCTTATCTTTTTGCATTCACATTATCACAGCTTTATGTAACTCAATCATTAGCACAAAGTATGGTGGAGTTAAGTTCAAATAAATGGGTTGTATTTATTTTAATTAATATTTTTCTTTTAATTGCAGGTTTCTTTTTACCACCAGTGGCAGTTATTGTGATGACTTCAGCGATATTGCTCCCAGTTATAACTACTTTGGGCTTCGACCCTTATTGGTTTGCAATTGTATTTACAATAAATATGGAAATCGGTCTTATTACCCCACCTGTTGGATTAAATCTTTATATTATTAAAGGTATTACACCTGATGTAAGTTTGTCAGAAATATTAAAGGGATCTATACCATTTATGATAATTATGGCTCTAGCTATATTAATTTTGTGTATTTTTCCTGAAATAGTTACTTGGTTGCCAGATAAAATAATGGGTAAAAGTTTAGGTTTTTAATATATAAAAAACACCATGCTAAATATAAAAAGAATTTTTGAAACCATTGCTGATGCTGGACAAAAGATTTTAGAAAAAAAATCTCTTAAAAGTATTACAAAAAAGAGAGATTTGATCGATCTTTGTGATGACTTGTTATCTACAAAAGGAGCAGCATTTGGAATTACTTTGGCAAGAGATATATTATTTAGATATCAAAATTTATCTATAGAGGAAAAAAATAAATTTTTAATTCAGGTTAATCAAAAATATAAACCAGATCCATTAAAAATTGATGAGGCAATTAAAAAGTACAGTGATGATCAAGATGATTATTCAATTTTGAACTTATCAAGAGTAGCGTCTGGAATTAGAAAAGAGTTGTTTGTAAGATTGAATATGGCTCCAAACGGAACCTCAGAGATTGTATCACTTAGAGAAGATCTACTTAGATTGATGAAAGAAAATCCAGAATTAAAAAGTTTAGATTATGATTTGATAGATATATTTAAAAATTGGTTCAATCCAGGTTTTTTAAAACTAAGAAAAATTACTTGGGATACAAAAGCTGCAATCTTAGAAAAATTATTGAAATATGAAAAAGTTCATTCTATGAAAGATATGAATGAGTTAAAAAGAAGACTTGGTAAAGACAGAAGATTTTTTGCATATTTTCACCCTGCATTAGAAGACGAACCAATTATTTTTGTAGAAATCGCATTAACAAAAGGTTTAAGCCAATCGATACAAGAATTAACTAGACCTTCAGAAGAAAAAATTAAAGATTACGATACTGCAACATTTTATTCAATTAGCAACTGTCAAGAAGGGCTTTCAAGAGTAACACTTGGAAACTTTCTTATAAAAAGAGTTGTTTATGAACTTCAAGAAGAGCTACCAGATGTGAAATATTTTGGAACTTTGTCACCAATGGTAGGTTTTGCTGATTGGTTTAAAAATATGCAAAGCTCTGAAGCAGCCGAAATACTTGGAGAGGCAAACAAAAATAGTTTAGACTTTTTAAAGTCAAATGATTTAAAAATAGGTGATAAGAGAATTGCAGATAGCAAAGTATTAATTAGCAAATTAGCTTTAAATTATTTAGCAAAACAAAAAAATGATTTTGGATTTCCAATTAATGATGTATGTAGATTTCACCTAAAAAATGGAGCTGATATAGATGACATAGCTATTAATGCTAATGTTTCTGAAGTTGGATTTAAGAGGTCTTTTGGTGTGATGGTTAATTATCGATATGAATTAGCAAAAATTGAGAAGAACCATCAAGAATATGTAAACGAAAAAAAGGTAAATATTTCAAATAAAGTTAAAAAATATGTCTAAAATTAACAGACTTGTATCAGTTGCTCCAATGATGGACTGCACTGATAGACATGAAAGATACTTCTTAAGGTTAATAAGTAAAAACGTTCTTCTCTATACAGAAATGGTAGTTTCAGAAGCTATTGATAGGGGAGATAAGGAAAAATTATTATCTTTTGATCTCAGAGAAAAACCTGTTGCTCTGCAATTAGGTGGATCCACTCCAAAATTGTTAGCAAATTCAGCAAAAATTGGTGAAGAATTTGGCTATGATGAAATAAATTTAAACTTAGGATGTCCAAGCAAAAAAGTTCAAAAAAATAAATTTGGAGCTTGTTTAATTAAAGAGCCAAATCTTGTAGCAGAGTGCTTATCAGAGATGATCAATTCTACATCACTACCAGTCACTGTTAAGACTAGAATTGGTTATGATGATGTTGAAGATTACGAACATTTTTACAATTTTATAAGCACACTTAAAGAAACAGGCGTAAAGACTTTTATTATTCATGCAAGAAAAGCAATGCTTGGAAAATTTACTCCAAAACAAAATCTTAATATACCACCTTTAAAATATGATTATGTTTATAAATTAAAACAAGATTTTAAAGATTTAGAAATAATAATTAATGGAGGAATTACAACAACTTATCAGGTTAAAAATCATTTAGATAAAGTTGATGGTGTTATGATTGGAAGATCAGTTTATCATTCGCCGTACCTTTTAGCAGAAATCGAAAATGAAATATTTGAGAATTATGATATTAAAGATAGAGAGGAAATTATAGAAGATTTAATTGACTATGTTAAAGCTGAAGTTAAAAAAGGCACAAGAGTAAATCAAGTGATGAGACATACTCTTGGTTTATTTCATGGTCAAACTGGCTCAAGCCATTGGAAAAGATATTTAAGTGAAAATATGTGTGTAAGAGATGCGGATGTAAAAAAAATAGATCATATTATGGATAAAGTTAAACTTTCTCATAAGTTACATTCGGCAGGTCAAATTGATTAATACAATTTTATCAAATCAGTACTACCTACTTATTTTATTAATGGTACTAACTGCATTCCCAGTTGGTTTTTTTGCAGGATATTTTGGTATTGGAGGTGGATTAATTTCAGTACCAGTACTTTTTTTTATTTTTGAGACTGCAAATATTGATGAATCATATTTAATGCACTTATCAGTTGGTACAGCTTTTTCTATTACTATTTTTACATCTTTTGTTTCGGTAATGACACACAGAAAACATAAAGCAGTAGATATAAATATTTTAAAAACCTATGGACTATTCGTTATATTTGGTGTCTTGCTTGGTACTTATATGGCAGCATTGTTAAATACAAAATCTTTAGTTTTGTTCTTTGCTGTTGTTGTCTATTTTTTTGGTGGATATTTATTGTTAGTAAAACAAGAATTAAAAAAAAATAAAAAATTTAAGTTTTTTCCAAAAGCAACTTTTGGTTTTTTATCTGGCTTTATATCCGCACCCATGGGAATAACAGGTGCGATGATGAATGTTCCAATATTAAGATATTTTGGATATCCAATTAGTAGAGCAATAGGGAGTTCAGCTGCTATAGGATTTGTAATAGCTTCTATTGGTTCTATTGGTTTTTTAACTTCTGGTTTTTTATTGAATGCAAACCTACCATTAAGCTTAGGTTTTGTTAATATTCCTGCTTTTCTTATATTTATCCCCATAACATCATTTATGGCCCGTGTTGGCGCTAATATGGTTCACACTACAGATAAAAACAAAACACAAAGAATGTTTGGGGTATTTTTGTATGTTATAGGAACTCTTTTTTTAATAAGGTTTTTAGATCTTTAATTAAATCTTTTGATCGTAATCACCAATTTTGCCAGTTTTTTGAAGTAAATCATCAATAAAATCGAAGATTTTTTTCTTTCTTTCATTTGAGGTAGGACTCTCAGTTACCACAACTAACGAAGGTTTATTTGATGAAGCTCTTATTAAGCCCCAGGATCCATCATCAAAAGTAAATCTTATACCGTTCACTGTTAGAATATTTTTAATTTCTTGATTATCAATTTTAATGTTATTTTTTTTTATATTTTCTACTTGTTTAATTAAATCATCAACAACTTGATATTTTTCATCATCTTTACAAAATGGGGCCATTGTCGGAGATTGATAAGTATTAGGTAGTTCACTAATTATTTCACTCATTTTTTTATTATTATTATTTATTAAATGACATACTTGTATTGCTGAGTTTATTCCATCGTCGTATCCATAGCCTAAAGGTTGATTAAAAAAGAAATGACCACTTTTTTCAAAACCAGCAAGAGCTTGTTCTTGATTTACTTTTCTTTTAATGTGGGAATGTCCAGTTTTCCAATACAATGTTTCACAAGAATTACCTTTTAAAACTTCGTCAGTTGAATATAAACCAGTTGACTTTACATCCACTACAAATTTCGAATTTTTATGAGTACTAGATAAATTTCTAGCAATTAATAAACCTATTTTATCTGAGAATATTTCATTTCCTTTATCATCAATAACTCCAACACGATCACCATCACCATCAAAACCGAAACCTATATCAGCATTATTTTCTAGGACACATTTGCTAATAGCATGTAGCATCTCTAGATCTTCTGGATTTGGATTATACTTAGGGAACGTATAGTCCAAATTACAATCTAACTCTATAACTTCACAACCAATACCTCTTAATATATCTGGTGCAAATATTCCTGCTGTTCCATTTCCACAAGCAACTACAGCTTTGATTTTTTTATTAATTTTATTTTTGTTAATTAGATCGTTCTTATAAATACTTTGAAAATTAGTAATTTCTTTTTCACTACCCTCACCAATAATAAATTTATTATTTAAAGTTAAATTTTTTAATTCTTTCATTTCCTCTGGGGCGTGGGTTAATCCTTTTTTTATTCCCATTTTTACGCCAGTCCATCCATTTTCATTATGACTTGCTGTAACCATTGCTACTGCATCACTTCCTAAATTGAATTGTGCAAAATAAACCATAGGTGATAAAGATAACCCAACATCCTCAACGTAACACCCAGTCGATATGAGACCTTTTTTAAGTGCTGTTTTTATTTCTTCGCTATAAGATCTGTAATCATGACCAACAATGATTCTAGGATTTTTTTTCTTTGTGTGATTGATAACTTGTGTTCCCAAACCTTTTCCCAAATTTGTCACACCTTCTAAATTGATGTTATCGGGATACAACCATCGCGCGTCGTATTCTCTAAAACCAAAAGGATCAATTTTTATTGAATTTTCCATGTTGATATTTTTATAATTTTTTTATTTTTTTATTGATAATCTTTTTTACAAGTTCTATAAATGTTCTCTTGATTTGTTGGTTATATAGTGTAATTACCAAATCATCATACAACATCTAGTTGTTTTACTAAATTAAGTATAGTACAAAAAAGGAGCTAAATGAACAAGATTTTATCACAAGCTATTAGGAAAGCTGTCTCTGATTATACGCCAGGTGTGAATCAAGACCCTAAAGATAGAAGATTAGATTTATTTTCTTTAAATAGTGAAACAGAATTATTTCAAAATTCCAAAGGCATAACAATCAAAATTGACAGAAGCAAAGATGATAACTTAACTGATTTCGGTAAAGCTACTCTAAAAGACAGATACCTAGGTGCGAACGAGTCTTTCCAAGATTTATTTGCTAGAGTAGCAAGTCATTATGCAGATGATAATTTACATGCTCAAAGACTTTATAATTATATTAGCAATTTGTGGTTTATGCCTGCAACTCCGGTTTTATCAAATGGAGGAACAACAAGAGGGCTACCGATATCTTGTTTTTTAAATGAAGCTAGCGATAGTCTTAACGGTATTCTTGACCTATGGAGTGAGAATGTTTGGCTTGCTGCAAGAGGTGGTGGTATCGGAAGTTACTGGGGCAATCTTAGATCTATAGGTGAAAAAATTGGAAGAGTTGGAAAAACATCAGGAATAATTCCTTTTATTAAAGTAATGGACTCATTAACAATGGCAATAAGTCAAGGCTCACTTAGAAGAGGATCTGCTGCTTGTTACATTCCTATAGATCATCCAGAAATTGAGGAGTTTATTGAAATGAGAAGACCTACTGGAGGAGACCCAAATAGAAAATCATTAAATCTACATCATGGTGTTTTAGTTTCGGATGCCTTTATGAGAGCTGTTGAGCTTGATGAGCAATGGGGATTAAAAAGTCCAAAAGATGGCGCAGTTCAAGCAACTGTTTCTGCAAGAAATTTATGGATAAGATTATTAACAGCTAGAATTGAAACAGGAGAACCATACATTGTTTTCATTGATACTGTTAATAGACAAATTCCCCAACATCATAAACTAGCTGGTTTAAACGTTAAAACTTCAAATCTTTGTAGTGAGATAACACTTCCAACTGGAATTGATAAAGACGGAAGAGATAGAACTGCTGTATGTTGCCTATCATCACTAAATGTTGAAAAATATGATGAGTGGAAAGATGATGAAAATTTTATTCAAGATGTCATGAGATTTCTAGATAACGTTATGACTGATTTCATAGAAAATGCACCTGAACAATTTAGTGATGCAACATACTCAGCAATGAGAGAACGAAGTGTAGGATTAGGTGTAATGGGACTACATTCTTATTATCAAAAGAAAATGATCCCAATCGAGTCTGTTATGAGCAAATCTTGGAATAAAAAGATATTTGAACATATTCACAAATATGTAGATAAGGCGTCAAAAGATTTAGCTGAGGAAAGAGGACCATGTCCTGATGCGGCAGATTATGGTATTATGGAAAGGTTTTCTAATAAAACTGCGATAGCACCTACCGCATCTATATCTATTATATGCGGTGGAACATCTCCTGGTGTTGAGCCAATTGCTGCAAATAGCTTCACACATAAAACACTTTCAGGATCATTTAATGTGCGTAATAAATATTTAAGAAAATTATTGGAAAAACATGGAAAGGACACAGATGAAGTTTGGTCAAGCATTACAACTAACCAAGGGTCTGTTTCACATTTAGATTTCTTAACTCAAGATGAAAAAGACGTTTTTAAAACAGCTTTTGAATTAGATCAAAGATGGCTCGTAGATTTAAGTGCGGATAGAACACCTCACATTTCTCAAGCTCAATCTATTAACTTATTTTTACCTGCAGACGTACATAAAAGGGATTTGCATCAAATTCACTTCCAAGCTTGGAAGAAAGGTTTGAAGAGTCTTTATTACTGCAGGTCTAAATCAATACAGCGTGCTGAAAATGTTAATGATGCAAACTCAACAGACATTGCAGCAAACGTATATAAATCCAAAGAAGAAAATAATAACCAACAAGATTATGAGGAGTGTTTATCGTGTCAGTAGCAGAAAAAATAAATAAAGAAATAATTCAACCAAAAAAAATGGGTTTACTAGTTGAGAACCCAGTTTACAAACCTTTTAGATATCCATGGTGTTATGATGCTTGGTTAACTCAACAGAGAATTCATTGGTTGCCTGAAGAAGTTCCATTAGGAGATGATGTAAGAGATTGGCAAAAAAACTTATCACAACCAGAAAAAAATTTATTAACTCAAATTTTTAGATTTTTTACTCAAGCTGATGTTGAAGTTAACAATTGTTACTTAAGACACTACACAACAGTATTTAAACCAACTGAAGTACTAATGATGATGACTGCATTCGCATCTATGGAAACTGTTCACGTTGCAGCTTATTCACATCTACTTGATACAATTGGAATGCCAGAGTCTGAATATTCGGCTTTCATGAAGTACAAAGAAATGAAGGATAAATATGATTACATGCAAGGTTTTAATGTAAATTCAAAAGAAGATATTGCAAAAACAGTCGCTGTATTTAGTGCATTCACTGAAGGTTTACAATTATTCGCAAGTTTTGCCATCTTACTTAACTTCCCAAGACATAATAAGATGAAGGGTATGGGCCAAATTGTTACTTGGTCAGTAAGAGATGAAACACTTCACTGTAATTCAATGATCAGAGTCTTTAAAGAGTTTATTAAAGAAAACCCTGAAATATGGACACCAAAACTTAAAAAAGAACTTTATGAGGCATGCAGAACTATTGTTGAGCATGAAGACTCTTTTATTGATTTAGCTTTCGAAATGGGACCTATGGAAGGTTTAACAGCAAAAGAGGTTAAAGAATATATAAGGTTTATTGCAAACAGAAGATTAGATCAGTTAGGCTTAGAACCCATTTATGATGTTCAAAAAAATCCACTGACTTGGCTTGATACAATGTTAAATGCAGTTGAACACATGAACTTCTTTGAGGGTAGGGCTACAGAGTATTCAAAGGCTTCCACAAGAGGATCTTGGACCGAAGCTTTTTCTTAAAATTATCTTTGATTTAATTGAAGAACCCTACGGTGTTTGCTACCTTTGTAGCTTGCTAATGGCCTGATTAGCTTATTAGCAGCATGTTGTTCTATAATATGAGCAGACCAGCCTGTAATTCTTGAAATTACAAATATTGGCGTGAAAAAGTCAGTATCAAAACCCATTAAATGATATGTGGGTCCAGTAGGGTAGTCCACGTTGGGATGAATATTTTTTCTATCAATCATCACTTTTTCTACTATGTCATAAATTTTTTCAAATTTTTTGTCTTTCTTAATTTTAGCAACTTTACCAAAATATTCTCTCATTGTTGGAACTCTAGAATCTCCACTTTTATAAACTCGATGACCAAAACCCATAACAACATCTTTATTGTCTAAAGCTTTATTGATCCATTTAAGTGCATTTTCAGGTTTTTTAATTTTATTCATCATGTGCATTACCTCTTCGTTAGCACCTCCATGAAGAGGGCCTTTTAAACTTGCTATAGCACCAGTAATTGCTCCATGAATGTCTGATAGACTACTTGTTATAGTTCTTGCTGTAAAAGTTGAAACATTAAAACTATGTTCAGCATATAAAATAAGAGATACATCAAATGCTTTTACAATATCTTTGTTTGGAACTTTTCCAAAACACATATGAAAAAAATTTTCTGAAAAGGATAGATTTTTTTTTGGTGGAATAATTTTTTTTCCTTTTCTTGCTCTATAAAAAGCCGCAAGAGCAACAGGCGTCTTTGCAAAAATTCTCATTACTTTTCGCATGTTTGCTTTGGGCGAGTTGTCTTTGGTTTCTTTATCTTCAAGTCCCATAATGCTAACCGTAGTTCTGGCCACATCCATAGGGTGAGCTTTTTTAGGAAATTTTTTAATATCATCTAATAATGTTTTAGATAATTTTCTCTCTTTTCTTTCATCGTTTTCAAATTTTTTTAATTGTTTTTTAGTTGGTAGCTCACCATTGAGGATTAAATAAGCGACCTCTTCAAATTTACATTTCGAACATAAATCTTGAGCGGCGTATCCTCTATAAGTCAAAGAATTAATTTCTGGCATTACTTTGGAAACTTCTGTTTCGTCAACAACTATACCTAGTAACCCTTTTTTGATATCATCACTCATTATTCATGCCCATCTGTATTAAAATTATAAATCTTTTCGTCTAAAGCATTATATTTTTCGTATTCTACTAAATCATATAATCTTTTCCGCGTTTGCATTTTATCAATAATATTGTTTTGATGTCCATCAGCAAAAATGGCACGTAAACCATCTTCAACATTTTTCATTGCTAGTCTTTGAGTAGAAACAGGGTAAATAACTATATTATATCCTAAGTCTTCAAGTTGCTTATAATTGAGTAATTTTGATTTTCCAAACTCTGTCATGTTTGCTAAAAGATAACAATCAAGCGATTTTCTAACAAATTCAAATTCCTTCTCATCTTCTAGAGCTTCTGGAAATATTACCTCAGCACCTGCATCAATATAAGCCTTACATCTATCAATCATGCTTTCAATTCCTTCAACACTTTTTGCATCAGATCTTGCTATAATCTTAAAATTTTTATCTTTTTTTGAGGACACACATTCTTTTATCTTATCAACCATTTTTTCTTTTGAGATAAGTTCTTTGTTATCTAAATGGCCACATCTTTTCTGTTCAATCTGATCTTCCAAATGAACGGCAGCAACTCCAAATTCTTCAAATGTTTCAATTGTTTCTTTACATGATTTAAATCCAGTATCAATATCAACAATTGTTGGTAGATTTGTTACTCTAGAAATTAAATAAGATCGAGTGCTAACATCTTGAAGAGTTGTTAAACCTATATCTGGAAATCCTAAATCATTTGCCATTACTCCACCTGACACATAGACTGCATCGTAGCCTATTTCTTCTATCAATTTAGCT
>CACGYL010000008.1 GCA_902577285.1 uncultured Pelagibacteraceae bacterium
AACAATTATAAGTTCAAAAAAAATAATTAAGCTAATTAATAAGCCAACTGGTATATGGGTTCCACCATCCCACCTTGAGCTAAACCACTGACCTTTTTGTTCAGCTACGTTTAACATCATTACTACAAATAAAAATAAAACTGCAACTGCTCCAACATAAACTATAAGCATTATCATGCCTAAAAATTCTGCACCTATCATAATAAACAAACAGGATATACTAATGAAATCTAGGATTAAAAAAAATACGGAGTGAACTGTATTTTTTGAGACTGTTACCATGACTGCAGAAACAATAGCTATTAAGGAGAAAATATAGAAGAAAACTGAGTGTGCAATCATAAGATTACCTGTGAGAACTATCAGCCTTTATATTAGCAGCTAAAATATTTTCCCACCTGTCTCCATTTTCCAAGAGTTTTTCTTTTGTATAATAAAGCTCTTCTCTCGACTCTGTTGCAAACTCAAAATTAGGACCTTGAACAATTGCATCTACAGGACAAGACTCCTCACAAAGTCCACAGTATATACACTTAAGCATATCAATGTCATATCTTACAGTTTTTCTACTACCATCATCTCTTTCCTTCGACTCAATTGTAATAGCTTGGGCTGGACATACAGCTTCGCATAGCTTACACGCTATGCATCTTTCTTCACCGTTAGGATATCTTCTAAGAGCATGTTCTCCTCTAGACCTTGTTCCTAAGGATCCCTTTTCAAAAGGATAATTGATTGTCTTCTTTGCCTTAAAAGTCTCTTTTATTGCAATTAATAAACCAGTCACAAAATCAATCATGAATATAGTTTTTAATAGTCGTGAAATTTTCATTTATTTTCCCGGTATTAGATCAAAATATAGTAAAAAACTTGAAGTTAAAACAACATAAAACAATGAAAATGGAAGAAATATTTTCCAACCAAGCTTCATTAATTGGTCATATCTGTATCTTGGAACGGTTGCTTTAACTAACGCAAATAAAATAAATAAAAATAATATTTTAAAGATTAGCCAAAATGGACCTGGAATAGCATTAAATGGGAAGATATCTATTGGAGATAACCATCCACCTAAAAATAAAACTGATCCCATTGCACACATTAACAAAATATTTGCATACTCTCCTAACCAAAACATAGCATACATCATTCCTGAATATTCAGTTTGATATCCTGCCACTAATTCTGCTTCTGCTTCTGGTAAATCAAATGGAGGACGATTTGTTTCTGCTAGTGCAGAAATAAAAAAAATTACAAACATAGGAAACAAAGGGATTACAAACCATAAATTTTGTTGTGCCATAACGATGTCACTTAAATTTAAAGATCCAACACATAACAGAACGTTTATAATTATTACTCCTATTGAAACTTCATATGATACCATTTGTGCAGCAGATCTGATTGCACCTAAAAAAGGGTATTTAGAATTAGAGGCCCATCCTCCCATAATTATTCCATATACACCTAATGATGAAACCGCGAAAAGATATAAAATACCAACATTAATGTCAGCTAGAACAAAATCTTCGTCAAATGGTATTACAGCCCATGATATTAATGCTAATGTCATAGTCACGACTGGAGCTAATACAAATACAAGCTTGTTTGAGCTTGCAGGTATTATTATTTCTTTAAAGATATATTTTAATGCATCAGCTAATGATTGGAATAAACCAAATGGACCAACAACATTGGGTCCTCTTCGTTTTTGTACAAAGGCCCAAACTCTTCTATCAAGCCAAACTATCATTGCTACAGAAACTAAAACAGGTACTAATAAAAATAAAATTTTATAAACTTCGGAAAATAATATTGAAAAATAAGAGTCCATTAACCCTCTGTTCCCGTTTTTTTCAAATTAGCTCTTGCGTATCTACACTCTGACATTGTTTTGGATGCACGGGCAATGGTATTAGAATAGTAATAATCAATATCTTCAACTAATATTTTTCCATCATTCAAATTATATTTAAGAACTTCAAAATTTTTAATATTTTGATTATTTAAATGGTTTTGCATAGATTTTAGTAGTTCATCTTTATTGTTAAACAGAGGATTTCCAAGGATAGTTGAGGATAATTCATTAATTATTTGCCAATCTTCTTTAGCTTCTCCAGGAGGATATGAGGCTTTATATGCTTTTTGAAGCTTTCCTTCTAAGTTGGTGAAATAACCATCTTGTTCCGTATATGCAGCACCAGGTAATATTATATCTGCCATATCCGCACCATTATCGCCATGACTTCCAATATAAATTATAAATTCATTATTTTTTCTAATTTTGAGGTTATCTTGACCTAATAAAAAAATAACTTCTACGTCACCATCCTCAATTTTTTTAAGAGTTTTATTACTTCCATCATTTGATGAAAAAATTCCTAAATCATAAGAACCAACAGCAGATGCTTCGGTTGATAAAATATTTAGTGCATTCCAATTATCATCAATTTTATTAATACTAGTTAAATATTTTTTTAACTCTTCAAATATATATGCGCCATTGTTGCTATTTAATATTGATTGACCTAAGATAATTATAGGTTTTTCTGAATTGGTAATTTTGTTTGAAAGATCGTGTTTATTTTCAATAATTTTATTTATTACTTTCGAATCATTTTCTAAAACTTTGTAAGGATAAGTTAAATCACCCACATCCCCTAAAGAAAGTATTTCAAGTTTATTATTTAAATACGCTTTTCTTATTCGTGAGTTTAATATAGTTGCCTCAAATCTCGGGTTTGTGCCTATTAATAATATAAGATCACTTTCTTCAATCCCCTCAATACTAGAGTTAAATAGGTAGTTATTTCTATTTTCAAAATTTATGTAAGTATGATTAGCTCTACAGTCTAAATAGCTAGAATTTAAAGTTTTTTGAAATAAATTTTTAACAGCAAACATTGTTTCCATGTTTGTCATGTCACCGGTTAAACCAACTATTTTGTTTGGTGATGTTTTTAAAATTTTTGCTTTGATTTTTTTGTATGCATTTTGCCAACTTATTTCTTCAAAATTTCCATTATTTTTAATATATGGAATGTCTAGTCGTTGATTTTTTAATCCATCACACGCATATCTTGTTTTATCAGAAATCCACTCCTCATTAATTTCCTCATTAATTCTTGGTAAAACTCTTTTTACTTCCCAATCGTAAGTATCCACTCTAATGTTTGACCCAATAGCATCCATAACATCAATTGTTTCGGTTTTTTTAAGTTCCCAAGGTCTTGCCTCGAACACATAAGGTTTAGAAGTTAATGCACCAACTGGACATAAATCAATTACATTAGCTGACATTTCAGATTCCATGGATTTCTCTAAATATGTCGTAATTTCCATATTTTCTCCACGTCCGATCGCTCCTAATTCTGGCACTCCCGCTACTTCAGTAGCAAATCTAATACATCTAGTACAATGAATACATCTAGTCATTTGAGTTTTTATTAATGGACCCATGTACTTTTCAGGTACATATCTTTTATTCTCTTTAAATCGTGATTTATCAATTCCATAAAACATTGATTGATCCTGTAAATCACACTCACCACCCTGATCACAAACAGGACAATCCAAAGGATGGTTAGCCAACAAAAATTCCATCACACCTTTTCTTGCTTTTTCAACTTTTTCTGTATTTGTTTTTATAACCATACCTTCGGCTGCAGGCATTGCACATGAAGCTATAGGTTTTGGCGACTTTTCCATTTCAACTAAACACATTCGACAATTACCAGCTATGGAAAGTTTTTCATGATAACAAAATCTTGGTATCTCAGCACCTGCTTGTTCACAAGCTTGGAGTACTGTTAGACCATCTTCAACTTCAATATCAATATCGTTAACTTTTAATTTAGGCATTTTCCTTTTCTAATAAATGTTGATCAACAAGGTATGGAATATTTTTGTTTTTTTTTACAACAGGATCAAATTTATTTCTTTCAAGTATTTCATTTTTAAAATGTCTGATTAATCCTTGAACCGGCCAAGAGGAACCTTCGCCAAATGCACAAATAGTATGACCTTCTATTTGTTTTGTTACATCAAAAAGCATATCTACTTCATCTGGGGTTGCCTCACCTGCTGCCATTCTTTCCAACATTCTCCACATCCATCCAGATCCTTCCCTGCATGGAGTACACTGACCACAACTTTCATGTTTATAAAATCTAGCTATTCTTGCCATACACTTAATAATGTCTTGGTCGTTGTTAATTACAACAATACCGGCTGTTCCTAGTCCTGTTTTATTTTCAACACATGCATCAAAATCCATTTTTATATTGTCACAAATTTCTTTAGGTAACATTGGCATTGAAGAACCACCGGGTATTACAGCTTTGAGATTGTCCCATCCACCAACTACACCTCCAGCGTGGGTTTCAATTAATTCCTTAAGTGGAACTCCCATTTCTTCCTCAACGTTACATGGGTTATTGACATTTCCAGAAATGCAATAAATTTTTGTTCCAGTGTTTTTAGCTCTTCCAAGTGAACTAAACCATTTTGCACCTCTTCTTAGAATTGTAGGAACAGCTGCAACAGTCTCAACATTATTTATGATAGTAGGACATCCATATAATCCAATTAACGCAGGAAATGGTGGCTTTAATCTTGGTTGACCCTTTTTTCCTTCTAAACTCTCAAGTAGTGCAGTTTCTTCACCACAAATATAAGCACCTGCACCATAATGAATATAAATATCTAAATCCCATCCTGAATTTAAAGCATTTTTACCAATTAATTTGTTTTTATAAGCCTCATCGATTGCAGTTTGAAGTTTTTGTCCTTCATTAAAATATTCACCTCTAATATAAATATAACATTTATGAGCATTAACTGCGTAAGAAGCAATTAAACATCCCTCTATTAATTTGTGAGGTTCAAATCTTAGTATATCTCTATCTTTGCACGTTCCCGGTTCTGATTCATCGGCATTGATAACTAGGTAATGTGGTCTAGACCCTACTTCTTTAGGTGCAAATGACCATTTTAAACCAGTTGGAAAACCAGCTCCACCACGTCCTCTAAGCTCTGAAGATTTAACTTCATTTATTATCCACTCTCTTCCTTTTTCTAAAATTTCTTTTGTTCCATTCCAATCATTTCTTAATTTAGAAGATTCAATATCAGCACCACTGTCGTTGTACAAATTTTGAAATATTCTATCTTCGTCTTTAAGCATTTTTGTTACCTAATAAAGTTTTTCTATTGTTAACTGGTTCTGCATTTATTCTTCCAGAATAAGACCCTGATTTTGGGATTTTATTTTGGTATATCGTCTCAATTATTTCTTCAAGTTTTTTATCGTTCAAATCTTCATAATAATCGTCATTAACTTGCATCATTGGGGCGTTAACACATGCACCCAAACATTCAACTTCCATCCAAGAAATTTTTCCATCCTCAGATAATACATTCTCTTTTTCTGATATTTTATTTTTACAAACTTTTACTAAATCATACGCTCCTCTAAGCATACAAGGTGTTGTGGTACAAACTTGAAAGAAATATTTACCAACTGGTGATAAATTATACATTGAATAAAAAGTTGCAACTTCATAAACTTTTATATATGGCATGTCTAAAAATTTAGCTATATATTTCATTGCTTGTAATGGTATCCAATTGTCATTTTGTCTTTGAGCTATATATAACAAAGCCATTACTGCACTCTGTTGTTTTCCTTTTGGATAATTAGAAACAATTTTATTTGCTGCCTCCATGCTTTTATCGCTAAATTCAAAGGTTTCAGGCTGTTCTTTGTGAATTTTTTTTACGCTCATCTGTCAACCTCTCCAAAAACAATATCCATTGAACCCAAAACTGCTGGTACATCAGCAAGCATGTGTCCTTTTATTAAGTAATCCATAGCTTGAAGATGGGTAAATCCAGGAGCTCTGATTTTGCATTTATATGGTTTGCTTGAACCATCTGAAATTAGATAAACACCAAATTCTCCTTTTGGTGCCTCAACTGCCGCATATATTTCATCTTTTTCAACCCTGTATCCTTCTGTAAATAACTTAAAATGATGGATTAAAGCCTCCATAGACTGTTTAAGTTCCCTTTTTGGTGGAGGAGAAATCTTTCCATCTTCTGTTTTAATTGGACCTTTTGGAATATTTTTTAAACACTGTTTAATAATTTTTACGCTTTCTCTCATTTCTTCAATTCTGCAAAGATATCTGTCATAACAATCTCCATTTTTTCCAACAGGAATTTTAAATTCTAAATCATCATAACAATCATAAGGTTGACTTCTTCTCAAATCCCAAGCTACACCAGAACCTCTTAACATTACTCCTGAAAAAGAATAATCTAGTGCATCTTGTTTGGATACAATTCCTATATCTACATTTCTTTGTTTAAATATTCTGTTATCGGTAAGTAAAGTTTCTAAATCATCAATAATTTTTGGGAATTTTTCACAAAATTCTCCTATATCACTATCAAGTCCACTTGGAAGATCTTTATGTACTCCGCCAGCTCTAAAATAGTTGGCATGTAATCTTGATCCAGAAACCCTTTCATAAAATCCCATCAATTTTTCTCTTTCCTCAAATCCCCATAATGTTGGTGTTAAAGCTCCAACGTCCATTGCTTGAGTGGTTACATTTAATATATGGCTTAATATACGACCTATTTCACAAAAGATTACTCTTATATATTTTGCTCTAGCAGGAACCTCGATATTAAGAATTTTTTCTATAGCTAAAGCAAAAGCATGTTCTTGATTCATTGGTGCCACATAATCAAGACGATCAAAATATGGAACAGCCTGAATATATGTTTTATTTTCTATTAACTTCTCAGTGCCTCTATGTAATAAACCAATATGAGGGTCAGCTTTTTCAACAATTTCTCCATCTAATTGAAGTATTAATCTCAATACTCCATGTGCCGCTGGATGCTGTGGTCCAAAATTTAAATTTAGGGTTTTTTTTTCTTTAGCCATTAGCTTTTTTTAATTTCTTTAATATACTTTGTTCCTTCCCAAGGACTTTCATAATCAAAATTTCTATAATTTTGCTCTAATTTTACAGGTTCATAGATCACTTTTTTTTGCTCCTCGCTATATCGAACCTCGTTATGACCAGTAAGAGGAAAATCTTTTCTTAAAGGATGACCTTCAAAACCATAATCAGTTAAAATTCTTCTTAAATCAGGATGATTTTTAAAGTTTAACCCATACATATCAAAAACTTCTCTTTCCATCCAATTTGCAGATGGAAAAATTGAGGTTAACGAAGAAATTACTTCATTTTCTTTGATAGAATAATCAATAATAATTCTGTGATTATACTCATGACTTAATAGTAGATAAACCATCTTAAATCTATTTTCATTTTCAGGATAATCTACAGCAGTAATATCAATTAATTGTCTAAATTTAGTTTCCTTGTTGGTCTTTAAAAAAGAAATTACTTCAATTAACTCATCCTGATTAATATTTAAATAAATATTATTATGTTTAATAAAAGAATTATTTATTTTAGAAGTTAATTCAGAATTTATAAACTTTTCCAAGTCTGCGAGATTTTTCATTTTTATCTTTCTAAAGAACCTTCATTTCTAATTTTTTTCTGTAATTGTAGTATTCCATATAACAATGCTTCAGCCGAAGGTGGACATCCTGGAACATATACATCAACTGGTACTACACGATCGCATCCTCTAACTACTGAGTAGGAATAATGATAATAACCACCACCATTTGCACAGCTTCCCATTGATATTACATATCTGGGTTCTGGCATTTGGTCATAAACTTTTCTTAGAGCAGGAGCCATTTTATTTGTTAGAGTACCTGCAACTATCATAACATCAGATTGACGTGGTGATGCTCTGGGTGCTGCACCAAATCTTTCAAGATCATACCTTGGCATAGACGTTTGCATCATTTCAACAGCACAACAAGCTAAACCAAATGTCATCCAATGTAATGAACCAGTTCTTGCCCAATTAACAAGATTATCTAATGATGTTGTTATGAAACCATTATCACTAAAATCTTGAGCTAACTGTTTAAACTCATCAGGAATCTCTTTTTTTCTATCTCCTAAATTCATATTATTCCCAATCTAAGGCTCCCTTTTTCCACTCATAAATAAATCCTACAGTTAAAATAAATAAAAATAGCATCATGGACCAAAAACCATATAAACCAATCTCTCCAAGTGAAATTGCCCATGGGAATAAAAACGCAATTTCTAGATCAAATATTATAAATAATATAGCAACCAAATAAAATCTGACATCAAATTCCATTCTAGAGTCATTGAATGGTTCAAAACCACACTCATAAGCTGAAAGTTTTTGAGGGTCTGGCTTATTTGGGGCAGCAATATAATTAATTGCAACAAAAGCAAGGCTTAAGCTTAAAGCTATTATCAAAAATAATATTATCGGTAGATAATCTTTTAAAAATTCCGCGAGCATTTGATTCCTATGTAACAACTATTATATCAACTAAAAGTGGAGATATGTCACATTTTTAAGCCTAATTTTACTTAAGTTATGGCGGGAGTGAAGGGACTCGAACCCTCGGCCCCCTGCGTGACAGGCAGGTGCTCTAACCAACTGAGCTACACCCCCACAGGTGTAAATGGTGGGTAGTAAAGGACTCGAACCTTTGACCCCCTCGGTGTAAACGAGATGCTCTACCAACTGAGCTAACCACCCAAATCTTGGTACTATTACATCAATGGATTAACAAAGTAAATTGTTTATTACTGAATACTGGCTTGGGATTTATCGTCTTTTTTACCCTCTGAAATTTTGTCCACCTCTGTCCATTCTACAGGTTTAAGTTCTTTTGTAAGTGCAATTTTTAGAACTTCATCTGCAGTTTCAACTGGTATAATCTTAATATCCTCTCGAACTTTTTTGGGTATATCAACTAAATCTTTTTCATTTTCTTTTGGAATTAATACTTTTTTAACACCTGCTCTATGAGCTGCTAATAATTTTTCTTTTAAGCCACCTATCTGTAAAACTTGTCCTGTAATTGTTACTTCACCAGTCATAGCTATTTCTCTATTAACTGGAATATTTGTTATTGATGATACTATTGATGTAACCATGGCTATACCAGCTGAAGGTCCATCTTTTGGAGTTGCGCCCTCTGGTACGTGAATATGAAAATCTTTTTTTTCAAAAATAGGAGGAATAATTCCATATTCTAAACTTTTAGATCTAACAAAAGATTTTGCAGCCTTCACGGACTCTTGCATAACATCGCCAAGTTTTCCTGTGATCTGCATTCTACCTTTACCTGGCATATTTACAGTTTCAATTTTAAGAATTTCACCACCTACTTCTGTCCAAGCCAATCCTATTACTATTCCGGTTTTATCATTATTTTCTACTTCACCATATTTAAATTTTTTAATTCCTAAAAAGTCAGGGATATTTTTGTCATTTACTTGTACATTTTTAACTTCGCCACTGACTACCTTTTTAACTACTTTTCTAGTAACTTTTGAAATTTCTCTTTCTAGATTTCTAACACCAGACTCTCTTGTATAACTTCTAATTATCTCTTTAATTGTACCATCTTCTAAATCTAGCTCTCCCTCTTTTACGCCATTTTCTTTAACTTGCTTGGGTAAAAGGTATTTATTTGCAATATTTATCTTTTCGTCTTCAGTATATCCTGGAATTCTTATAACTTCCATTCTATCAAGAAGTGGCGGTAAAATATTTAGGGTATTGGCTGTTGTCACAAACATTACATCTGACAAATCATAATCAACTTCTAGATAATGATCATTGAATGCTGTATTTTGCTCAGGATCAAGGGCTTCTAATAAAGCTGAAGAGGGATCTCCTCTATAATCATTTCCAATCTTATCTACTTCATCTAATAAAAATAAAGGATTTTTTGTACCAGCTTTCTTCATCATTTGAATTATTTTTCCTGGTAATGAACCAATGTAGGTTCTTCTATGGCCTCTTATTTCTGCCTCATCTCTTACTCCTCCTAATGACATTCTTATAAACTGTCTATTTGTAGCTTTAGCTATAGATTTACCTAGCGATGTTTTTCCAACTCCTGGGGGTCCAACTAAACATAAAATTGGTCCTTTGATTTTTTCCATTCTTTTTTGAACTGCAAGAAATTCAATAATTCTCTCTTTTACTTTTTCTAGACCAAAATGATCTTCATCTAAAATCTTTAAACCTTTATTTAAATCAATATCTACATTATCTTTTTTAAACCATGGTAGGTCAATCATCCAATCTAAGTAATTTCTAACAACTGTTGCCTCTGCGGACATGGGGCTCATGTTTTTTAATTTCTTTAGCTCTGACATGCACTTTTTTTCAACTTCTTTAGGCATTTTCGCTTTTTGAATTAATTTTTTTAAATTACTTGTCTCATCTTTGCCATCTTCAATTTCGCCTAATTCTTTTTGAATAGCTTTTAGTTGTTCATTTAAATAATACTCTCTTTGAGTTTTTTCCATTTGAGTTTTTACTCTTCCTCTTATTCTTTTTTCTACACCAATTATGCTTGTTTCACTTTCCATCATCTTAATTACTGAATTTAATCTTTTCTTTATATCTAATGTTTCAAATATTTGTTGTTTTTCAGATATTGATGCATTTAGATTAGAAACAATATTATCTACAATTTTAGAAGGGTCTTTTAATTGTTTTATATTGTTGATGGTTTCTGCTGAAATTTTTTTATTTACTGAAGTTAATTTTTCTAATCTTCTTACAGCTGTAAGTGCTAATGGTAATAGATCTTCATCTTTATTTAAAACGTCTTTTTGAGGTTCATAAGTACACGTAATAAATTTTTCGTCATCTTTGAAATCTAAAATTTTTACTCTTTTAATTCCTTCTACTAAAACTTTAACTGTACCATCAGGAAGCTTTAATAGCTGTAATATGTTGCTCTCACACCCATAAGAATATACATCATTTTTTTTTGGATCATCAACCTCAGAGTTTTTTTGTGTAACAAGAATTATCTTTTTATCACTTTTCATTACTTCATTTAAAGCAGTGATAGATTTATCTCTTCCGACGAAAAGTGGAATTACCATACTTGGAAACACTACTATATCTCTCAAAGGTAATAAGGGCTGTGTTAATTTAACTTCCATATCTATAAATATGGATATTATATTTTATAATGCAATAGGAAACTTTTGTTTATTAACTCTTATTAAGCCGCAGATGTCTTTTCTGTTTTTGATTTGTTCTTCGTATGAACAATTATTGGCTGTGAAGTTCCTTTGGTAGCACTAGAGTCAATAATCACTTCCTCAATATTATCCTGACCCGGAAGATCAAACATTGTTTTAAGCAACAAATTTTCTAAAATTGATCTCAAACCTCTAGCGCCAGTTTTCTTACTTATAGCTTTATTTGCAATATCTTTGACGGCCTGATCTTTAAATGTTAATTTTACTCCCTCTAACCTAAATAGTTCTTGGTATTGTTTTATCAATGAGTTTTTTGGCTCTTGCAAAATTTTTACTAATGATTTCTCATCTAAATCTTCCAGCGTGGCTGTGATTGGTAATCTGCCTATAAATTCTGGGATAAGTCCATATCTTAATAAATCTTCGGGCTCCAAGTTTTTCATCCACTCGCCGGTTTTTTTATCTTCTAACATTTTTACTTCTGCACCAAATCCAATAGAAGATCCTTTGTCTCTCTGAGATATTATCTTATCCAGTCCTGCAAATGCTCCTCCACAAATAAAAAGTATGTTAGTTGTATCTACTTGTAAAAATTCCTGTTGAGGATGTTTCCTACCTCCTTGAGGTGGAACGCTTGCAATTGTTCCCTCCATAATTTTTAATAAAGCTTGCTGCACACCTTCTCCTGACACATCTCTAGTTATTGATGGATTTTCTGACTTTCTACTAATCTTATCTACTTCATCTATATAAACAATTCCTCTTTGAGCTTTTTCAACATTGTAATCTGCTGCCTGTAATAATTTTAAAATGATATTCTCAACGTCTTCACCTACATAGCCAGCTTCAGTTAATGTGGTTGCGTCAGCCATGGTAAAAGGCACATCAAGTATTCTCGCTAAAGTTTGAGCTAATAATGTTTTTCCACAACCTGTAGGACCAACTAACAGAATATTTGATTTTGAAAGCTCAACTGTTTTACTAGTTTTGTTCTCATAATTTAATCGTTTGTAATGATTATGAACTGCAACTGATAAAACTTTTTTAGCATGTGATTGTCCAATTACATAATCATCAAGAACTTTACATATCTCTTTTGGTAGAGGTAAACCGTCCTGATGTTTTACAAAATTATCTTTACTTTCTTCTTTAATAATATCCATGCAAAGTTCTACACATTCGTCACAAATAAAGACTGTAGGACCAGCAATTAGCTTTCTTACTTCATGTTGGCTCTTACCACAAAATGAACAGTAAAGAATATTTTTATTGTTGCTCATAATTAATAATTCGAATCATTTCTTATACTTTAATACATATGACACAAAGTAATCAAGTGGAGGTTGTGAACAAACTACATATTGTGATTTATTCTCTTTTTTCAACTACTTTGTCTATCAGACCAAAATTTTTTGCATTATCTGGTGTCATAAAATTATCTCTTTCTAATGCAGATTTAATTTCATCAACAGATTTTCCTGTATGATTTGAATAAATTTCATTTAATCTTTTCTTTAAAGATAAAACCTCGTTTGCATGAATTTCAATATCTGTTGCCTGTCCTTGAAAGCCAGCTGAAGGCTGATGAACCATTATTCTTGAATTAGGTAATGAAAATCTTTTTCCTTTAGCACCTGCTGCTAATAAAAATGAACCCATACTTGCTGCTTGTCCAATACATAATGTACTAATTTCAGGTTTGATGTATTGCATTGTATCATAAATACCAAGGCCAGCTGTTACAAGTCCTCCAGGACTATTTATATATAGTGAAATCTCTTTTTTAGGATCTTCAGACTCTAAAAACAATAATTGTGCAGTGACCAATGATGCTACTGAATCATTAATTGGACCAACTACAAATACAATTCTTTCTTTTAGCAGTCTTGAATAAATATCGTATGCTCTTTCTCCTCTACTAGATTGTTCAACAACCATAGGAATAAGTGTATTTAACTGTTCTGGAATTTTAATAGACATAATCGATTCGATTTATCTTATACAACTTGTGATTACTTTTTGCTAACCTTTTTTACTTTTTTAGGTTTTGATGCTGGAGTTTTGGTTTTTTTGGTTTCTTTTGATTTTGTTTTTATCTCTTTTTTTTTATTATTTTTGGTCTCATCTATTTGAATAAGTTTAGCTTGCTCTTTAATATTATTTTCGTTTTCTTCTTTTAAAATTTTCTCAGCCTCTTCTTTGGAAATTTCTTTCTTTGTAGTTTTTGCTTTTTTCTTGATCTCTTCAATTATTTTTTCCTCGTAAATTTGCCCCCTTAAACTATCTATCGCTGAAGGATTTTGTTCATAATAATCTTTGACAATTTTTTCTTGACCCGGCATCATTCTAAATTGTTTTTGTATTTCTACATTGATTTCTTCTTGAGTTACATTAATTTTATTTTCTTCACCAAAAGCATTTAAAATTAATCCAGTTTTAATTCTTTTTTTAGCTTGATCTTCTAATGATTTTTTGTTCTTTTTTACCTCATCTTCTTTCATGCCTTGAGATAGAATTTTAACTTCTTGTTCTATTAAATTACTAGGCAATTGGTCTAATTTTTCTCTCTCTATTTGTTCTAAAATGCTTTTCTTTGTAATCATAGCTAATGAATTTTTATATTCATCATTAATTTGTTTTGAAATGAGATCTTTTAAATTTGATAAATCTTTTGCACCCATATTTTTGGCAAAATCATCATTAATTATAACCTCCTCAGGAATTCTAACTGCTGAAATCTTACATTCAAAAACAGCACTTTTATTTATAAGGTCTTTTTCAGGAAAATTTTCAGGAAGATTTACCTTAACATTTTTTATATCACCTGATTTAACTCCTTCTAATTGCTTATCAAAACCTTTTATAAATAAATCTTTTCCAAGCACTAATTGAGTATTTTTACCTTCATTTCCCTTAAACTCTTTACCGTCAACACTTGCTTTATAATCAAAAATTACAAGATCATTAATTTTTGAGCTGTAATTCGTTTGTGCGTCTTTAAAATTGTTTTGACTTTTAGCAATTTCACTAATTCTTTTATCTGTTTCTTTTGGATCAATTTTTACAACATACTCTTCTACTTTTATTGAGCTTAATCCTTTTGCGGAAACCTTTGGAAGTTCAGTTACTGAAATAGTGTACTCTAAATCTTTTCCTTCACCAAAAGACTTTAAATCTATTTTTGGTTGTCCCGCAGGTTTAATTTTATTTTCTTCAAGAGCTTTTGTTGTTGTGTCTTTTAGTAACTTATCAATAACCTCGCCATAAACAGCTTTCCCAAATTGTCTTTTTAATATTTCTGTAGGCACCTTACCTGGTCTGAAACCTTTTATTACGACATCTTTTCTTATTTCCTCATATTTCTCATCCATAAAACCTGAGATAGTTTTCTTATCTACAAATACTTTAAGATTTTTTTCTAAACCTTTTTTATTTTCAACTGTTACTTTCATAATTAACAAATGGTAGGCGAGAAAGGACTCGAACCTTCACAGCTTGCACTATTGGTTCCTAAGACCAACGCGTCTACCAATTCCGCCACTCGCCCAAATTTATGCTGTTTTATATAGCATTGATCTAATTTGTCCAATCAGAATAATAGTGTAAAAGGATATAAATATATAAAAAAATGATAGTTTCACCTTGTATAAGTATATGTAAAATGGATCCAGTTACTGGATATTGTTATGGCTGTGGAAGAAATAATGATGAAAAAAAGATATGGAAAGACCTGAATACTAAAGATGAATGGAAAAAACAAAATTTAGAAGAAATTCAAAAAAGGATGAAGGGGTGGCAATTAGAAAGTTTCAAAGAATCATATGAGCATAAAATTAATAAAGGAATGTCACTATTTAAAAAGAAACAACTAAATGAGTCAGACTAGATTAGTAGTAATAATTTATATTATTGGAATTCTTATCGGAGCATTTTTTTTTGATTTATGGGGCGCTGAAACGAGTGCAATTAAAAGTCTAGCTGCAATGTTTTGGACAGCATTGTTACTTATAGCTATTGTTTTTGCTGATAAAAAAAAAGAATAATTAATCTTTTTGTATTAACTCACTTATAAATAGATCTCCATTACCGTCCTCTACGGCTTTTTTATAAAAAGATTTTTCTAAATCAGCTAGTTTCTCAGAATTGCCAAAATCTTTTAACATTTCATGAATGTACGTAAGATCTTTTAAAGTATTTGAGGTTGAAAATTTAAATCCAGTATAATCGTCCTTAAGCACATTATCAAATATTCTATTTAATGCTGCTGAGTTACCAGACCCAAGTTTTGAAACTGCAAAAAGTTTTTCCAAATTGATATCTAATTTATTTGCACTCTTGATGAACTCTATAACATTAGTTGCAGTACTCAGTGATAAAAAATTATTTAGTAACTTTGACTTTGCTCCTTTACCTACTTCTCCAAAATGAAAATAATCTTTACAAAAGGTTTTTAAATATACCTCAGCTTTCTTAAAATTATCCTCAGAGGCACCAACAATTCCCCCACAAATACCCTCCTCGGCTTGTACAGGACCGCCCATCACTGGACATTCTACATAACTAATTTTTTGCTTTGCAAAAATTTGTTCCATTTTAATTGATCCATTTTGGTTATGTGTTGTAACGTCAATAATTAATGTACTATCTTTTAATAAATTAGATAATTTTTCTGCAATACTTATAGCTATTGGCGTATTAGTTACACAAAGAAATAAAGCATCTAAATTCTTTTCACATAACTCATTGTAGCTTTTAACCTCTTTTGCACCATCATTTACAATCTTATCAATAGGTTCTCTTTTTTTATTTGCAATAACAAATAAATTGTTTCCTTTTTTTAAAATATTTTTGGCTATTCCATAGCCCATATAGCCAACACCAATAAAACCTACATTCATAATTTTAAATAATTATAGTATAAGACTTATTGATTAAAAATTAATATTTATGAAAAAAAGTTTTAAAAAACTTGAAAACTCAATAATAAATTGTAAGAAATGTCCAAGACTTGTAAACTTTAGAGCCCAAGTAGCAAAAGATAAAAGGAAACAATATATCAATGAGAAATATTGGGGAAAACCAATAACAGGTTTTGGTGACCAAAAAGCAAGAATTTTATTAGTTGGTTTGGCCCCTGCTGCTCATGGTGGCAATAGGACTGGAAGAGTTTTTACAGGTGATAGATCATCTGAATTTTTGTACAAATGCCTTCATAAAGCTAAATTATCAAACAAATCAAATTCAGTTCACAGAAATGATGGTTTGATACTTAATGATAGTTTTATAACTACCGCATTAAAATGTGTCCCTCCAGGAGATAAGCCAACTAGAAATGAACTTAATAATTGTTTTAAATATTTTAAAAATGAAATTGAAAACTTAGATAATTTAAAAATTATTATTGCTCTCGGAAAAATAGCTTTTGATGCGTGTATCGAGTTTTATAAAAAACAATTTAAAATAGAAAACAATATTAAATTTGGACACAGTAAATTTTTTAAGCTGCCAAATAACATTTTATTAGTTGGATCTTATCACCCAAGTCCTAGAAATGTTAATACTGGAAGAATTGATGTTAATAAAATGACTAATTTATTTCTTAAGGTTAAAAAAGTCATTTAATCAATTGACTTTTAAATTCTACTGGAAGTTTTGATGGTTTGCCTTTTTCATCTACTGAAGCTAATAATATTTCAGCCTCAACAATCATACTATCATTGACAAATATATACTGTTTCATTCTTATTGATACATTTTTAACTTCTAACACTTTAGAAATAATATTTAAATTGTCTTCAAGTTTTGCAGGTTTATGGAAATTAAGGTTGCAAGATTTAACTATTATATAAACCCCAAATTTTTCTATAAGATTTTTATTACTAAAATTTAAAGATGTGATTGCATCTGTCCTAGCTCGTTCCAAAAATTTCAAATAATTAGCATAATAAACTACTCCTCCACTATCAGTGTCTTCATAGTAAACTTTAAACTTTGATTTAAATTCCATATTTAAAATATATTATCAAAGACAAGGAATATATATACTAATGATTATTTGTTTATGAAAATATATATAATTTGGCTAATAGGGTTGTATTGTGGAACTTTGGATATCATTAAGCAACACCACTTCTTGATGTAATTGCTACAATTCTGCTCTCTATTTAAGTTTAGCACTCAAAAAATATATAGAATGAATTACTCAGACGAAAAAAAAATATTTTGATAATAACTTACAGCTCTCATCTTTGAATTATCTGTGTCAGCCATAATAGCAACTCCATCCAACTCTTTAACCTCTAGTTTATGGAGTTTTTTAAAATCTTCTTTTACATTTGCTTTAACTGTAATCCACTCATCAAAATTATTTTTTGTGGTGGATAAAACATAATCTATCGACTTTTTTGTATAAGGGCTTCGTTTATAATCATCAATATTTAAGTTGCTAGAATAAACATAATTAATAGCTCTATTTGATAGTGGCGTAGCACCTGTTTTTTTAATAACAAAAACTCTTGCAGCAAAATCATGTCCTTTTTTTGTATTTTCTTTAATTCCTTTCAAGTCTTTTTCGACTTTCCATGTAATGTTAATATAAGGAGTGGCGTCTAAATCTATTTTTATTTCTTTACCCAGACCGGAAGCTGCATTATCTGCTACTGCTTTTAAATAATTTCCATTCTCGTTTTTTCCAATTGTATAAATAGTTTTTGCATCAGCACCTCTTACTTTCCTCACTTCTAAAGTAGAAAGTTCATTTTCAGTAAAATCAAAAATTACTTTTTCATTAGCATTAGATAATGAAAAAAGAAAAATTGAGAATATTATTGATGATAAAATATTTTTCACAAAAACTTCTATAGACAATTTTATTATTTTTTCAATATCACGTATCTACTCGGGCAATAAGACTATTTTTGGAGCAGAACAACTACCATCATGAATTTGCTTGAAAGCCTCTGCTCCTTTTTTTAATTCCCGATATTCAATCCAAGATAGATCTCCTATTTGTTTATCAGCCAAAATTTTAATTGTTTTTTCAAAATCTTTATTAGTATAACAATAAGTGCCTATAAATGTTACTTCCTGAAGTGTAGCTTTTCTAAAATTAAATTGACCAGAAGGTTGCGTTAAACCAATATGAATAATGCTACCACCAGGCTTAATCACAGAAATAGCTTGTTGTCTAGATAACTCTAATCCAACTGTATCGAAAACAATATCAAAACTATTTTCTTTCACTTCTTTATCATTTGGACTAACAAATTTACCATCGAAGTATTTCGAACAAACATCTAGCCTTAGTTTGTTTGGATCAGACATTATAATATTTTTATTTCCCTTTATTTTAGATAAAATTAATGAACACAATAATCCAATAGCTCCAGCACCTTGTACCAAAGTTCGACACTCTTTAAGCGGTTTTTTTAATGACGTCTCACCCATCAATACAGCATGTAAAGATACAGCTGTAGGTTCAGCAATTGTAGCTTCACTTAAATCTAGACGATCAGGTATTTCATAAATATTTTGATTTGGAGTAGAGACATACTCAGCAAAAACTCCACTTCTTTCATAAGGTCTATTCATGCCCAATAAGACTCTGTTAGGACATAAATGCTCGCGTCCATTCATGCAGTATTCACATTTTCCACAAGTTATTAATGGGTTTAATACAACATTTTTATCTTTGAATTTACCATTTTGTATTTTTCCACTTACCTCATGACCTAGTATTAAAGGCGGGATTCTTCTTTCATCTTTACCATGGTAAGCATGCATATCAGATCCACAAATTCCTGAAGCGTGAACTTTAAGAATACTTTCTCCACTTACTTCTATTGGGTCTTTTTCATCTCTATAAGTAAGTTTTTCTACACCAGTATAAACTAAAGCTTTCATAATTATTTTTCATTAATAAGATAATACATAATATATGAAACGACAAATCCTATAATCCATGAAAATGTTTTAAAATCTTCGAAATTAATATTCCAAATAATTGAAAAAGAAAAAATAAAACCAACTAATACAGCGTATACGGCTTTATAATTCCATCCACCTGAATAAATGTACTCGTTTTCTAGTCTGATAAAAAAAAGATCTTTGTGATTAACTTTTTCTCTCTTAACAAGATAGTAGTCTGCAATGATAACTCCAAAAATTGGTCCAAAAAATGCCGCTAAACTATCAATTAATTTTATTATTTCTATTTGGCTTAGTATTGATGGCCACAAACTGCCTGTTATTAGTCCAAATATTAAAATTAGTATTCCTGCACTTTTAAGGTCCAAGTTTTTAGGTAAAAAATTAATTATACTATTTTGCGTTGGAACATAATTAGTTATTAAATTTGTCGAAAGTGAAGAGAATATTATAAAAATTAATGCGTAGACTGTTAGATAGACATTATCAATCTTTCCTATTATATCCATCGGCTTTGTAATTATTTGATCAACAACGATTAGCTTTTGATTCAATATAACATCAACACCTATTACAATAGTAGTCGCAAGAAAGGAAAAGATAATCATATTCAAAAATAAAAATAAATTTCCTATTTTAAGATCTCTGCTAGTTTTTACATATCTTGAAAAATCTCCATAATTCAAAAGCACAATGGAAAAATATGAAAAAATTGTCCCTGTAAGAATAAAAAAGGGCATTACATTTGATTTAGAAATCAAATCTGTACTAGTTGTATTAGATTTTAGAGATTGAAATATTTGAGTGCTATTTTCAGCAATAAGCATAATAAAAAAGAAAATTAAGCCGAAGTATACAAATATTGCTGAGAATTTTAAAAACCCTTGATTATATCTTTGACCATTTGTAAATAAAAAAAATTGAATGAAAAATGTCACTATTAATGAAAACCAATCTATAATATTTAAGCCTAGAAAAAATTGTAAAACAAATTCATTTTCTAAAATTTGTGGGTCGAATATGTAATAAATAATAATTCTTGTTAGGTAGGTTATAGATTTGGATATAAAGTATGTTTGTATTCCAAACATAAAAATTCCAACAATTGATCTTAATAAACTTAAATATCTAGCACCGTTTAGACCCATGGACATTCTCATCAAAACTGGAAAAGGTAATCCGTGTTTTTGGGATGGGTGACCAATTAAAGAAATAAAAAAATACACAAGAATTGATGCAGCTATTGAGGAAGATAAAACTAAATAAGAACTTAAATTATAGATTAAATACAAAGAAGATATAAGAGCAAATCCAGCAATAGTTTGAATACTATTTGCCCAAAAACAGAATAAATCTGCCGAAGTCCATGTTTTGTTACTTGGATTAACTGTAGCTAATTCAAAATTTTTTAATTCTATATTTTGACTCACTTTAAAGATTCTAAACTAATATTTTTATATGTCTATAAAAGTGATAACAGTAAGATATTAATACATGAGTTTTCTAAAAAGTAATATTGGTTACATTTCAATGTTCATTGCTGTTATAGGCTTTGGCTCTGGTCCTCCATTTGTAAAATTAGCACTACAAGAGTTTTATGTAATGGATTTAATGGCAGTTCGATTCTCTTTAGCATTTATTTTAATGTTAATATTTGCACTTTTAATGAGAGTAGATTTATCTATTAAAAAAATTGGATTAACTCCTTTTTTAATGGGTCTACTAAATCCTTTTTTGGTAACTCTTAGTTTCCATATAGGACTGTTGCTAACCTCTCCGGTAAGTGGTGTTGCTTTAATAAGTACACTTCCTATTTGGCAGCCTTTTGTAGCAAGAATTTTTTTAAAAGAAAAAATTGAAATCAAAGTAATAATTGGAGCATTTATTACAATTATTGGAACTTTAATTTTATTATCAACCCAAAAGAAACTTGGGGGTGGAAATTATTTAGGGGATTTTATTATATTTTTAGGAATGATGTGTGTTTCTATTAATGAAGTACTTGGAAGACGTTTTATGCAAACCAAAGTAAATCAATTGGGTGTTAATACTTTTCAATACATGATTGGAGCAATCTTATCTGTTCTAATACTTTTTATATTGTGGCCTGATAGTAGTTTTAAATATAATAATTATTTAAATTTAAGCCCTCCAGTTCTTGCAGCCATAACATTATCTTTTATAACCTTTGGGGCTTATTTATTTTATAACTTTGCTTTAAGAAGAGCACCTATCGGTAGAATTAGTTTAATGTATCCTTTAACCGGTCCTATTGGTGCTACAATGTCGTGGATAGTTTTGGGTTCTACAATATCCATTAATATATTTATATCCTTAATAATTATTTTAGTAGGAACAATTATTCCTCAAATTAATAAAAAAGCTAAGGGCTAGGATACATTATACTTGGCAACCATAATGCTATTTGGGGAAATATAATAATTAATATTAAGCCAATTAATTGAATAACCATAAATTGCATCATACCTAAATATATATCTTTTAAATCCCATTGAGGCACCACACCTTTTAAGAAATAAGCTGATAAAGCTACAGGTGGAGATAGCCAGGCGGTTTGTAAATTGACAGCTACAAGAATAGCAAACCAAGTTAAGTTAAAACCTAACTCTAAAATTAAAGGTAGAACTATTGGTAAAACTATTAATACTATTGGAACCCATTCTAAAGGCCAACCTAGTAGAAATATTGCAGCCATTATAATCGCTAAAATCACATATTTATTTACATCAAGATTTAATAAGAAGTCTGTTAATAGAGATGGAGTTCCTAATTTTGAAAATACCGCACCAAAGAAATTTGAGGCTGCAACTAAAAACATAATTAATGCTGTTATCTCTAAAGTTTTCAATAGAGCTTCTTTTAGACCATGGTAAGTAAGTTTTTTATATGCCAGTGCTAAAAGTATTGCTCCAAAAGCTCCCATGCCAGCACCTTCAGTTGGAGTTGCAAGACCAAATAAAATACTTCCTAAAGCAAAGAAAACTAAACCTGCAGGAGGAATTAAACCCATTAAAAACTCATACCAAACCTTAGCCATATTTTTAGGTCGTTCTGAAGCTGGTAATACAGGACCGAGTTTAGGATTTAAAAAACATCTTAACGTTGTGTAAGCGGCATACAAAAATGCTAAAAGAATTCCTGGGATAATTGCTGCTGCGAATAAATCTGTAACTGGTATTTCTAATACAGGACCCATAACAACTAACATAATGCTTGGAGGAATTAAAATTCCTAAAGTACCCCCAGCACAAATTAGACCTGCAGAAAGTCTAGTATCATATCCTGTCCTGATCATAGTTTTTCCAGCCATAATTCCTAAAATTGTGACTGAAGCTCCAACAATTCCAGTTGCTGCCGCAAAGATAGTTGAAACAAACATAACAGCATAAAACAATGCTCCTCTAGTTTTCGATAGCATTAGTTGTACCGCGTTAAACAATCTTTCCATTAATCCAGCTTGCTCCATCAAAATTCCCATAAATATAAAGAGTGGAACGGCGGCCAGAGTATTCTCGGTCATTATCATATTGAATTGCAAGGTCATTAAATAGAAAACTAACTTTCCAAATCCCCAATAACCAAAAACAAGACCTAAAAAAATCAATGTAAATGAAATAGGAAATCCAACAAAAATTGCAAACAACATGCAACCAATCATTATTGCGCCGATTATTTCTGGTGAAAAGAATTCCATTAAGGCCATCTTCCTTTCACAAAAGCATAATATGTTTTAAGTATTTCAGAAAAACCTTGAACTAAAAGTAGAAAGGCTCCAATTGGCATACAACTTTTTAAAGGCCACATAATTGGCATCCACGTGGTATCCATCGCTCTTTGAATTCTTACTTTTCCACCTAAACATTCTTCAAGATTTGATCTTCCACAAATTGATGTGTAAGCATAATCAAAACTTACATAAAAAAATACCAAGAAACCTGGTATAAAAAACAAAAGATATAAAAATAAATCTACTCTAGCTTGATTTTTAACTGTCCAATTTCTATAGAGAAAGTCAGCTCTTATATGGATACCTTTTGATAACGTATATGCTGCACCAAGCATGAACAAAGCTCCTGCTAACATTCTGCTAATATCAAAAGACCAAAGTGTAGGTCTATTAAAAAAATGTCTTCCAATTACTTCATGTATCATTGCATAAATAAGTGGAATTGTGATCCACATTATTATTTTGCCTGATAAAAGCATTTTTGAGTCAATAAATTCGATTGTTTTTGCCATCCAAGGAATCATGTCCTCAGGCATTTTTGTACTTGTTCTTCTTTCAGCAATTAATTCGTCAGTGATATCTAAATTTTCTTTAACTTTAGGTTCTGAATCTTTATCAACCATTGAACAAGTATATTATTTTAAATTAAATTATTAAAAAACGGGGATTAGTAAAATCCCCGTTTTTTATAAAGTTACTTATTGTTGTGCTGCAAATGCAGATCCAATTGATGCATCAGATGTTTCCATTTGTGCAATAAAAGGTACTACAACTTTTGCGTGCTCAGTCATGTGCTCGTAAACTTGTTTAAAGAAAGCATTCTCTGCTGCATTCTTTTTAAGAGTAGCTTGAGCAGCGTTCATGTACTCAGTGAAATAATCAGCTGGTGTATCCCATAGTTTTACACCATGATTTTGAGTAAGATCAATTAACGCTTTTCCATTTTCTACAGCTCTGTTTGTAATATTTCTTGTGATCATAGCTTCAGATGCAACTTCCATTGCATATTTTTGATGATCAGTTAAAGAATTATAAACATCACCATTTATGTAAATGTCTCCATTTACAACATTTTGGTGAAGACCTTGTAGATAATAGTTTTTAAGAACTTTTTGGAAACCAAATACTGAGTCTGGTTTTGGACAACACCACTCTGCAGCATCAATTGTTCCTTTTTCAAGCGCTGGTAAAATATCACCACCTGATAAAGATACTGATGCAATTCCAATATCTTTGTATGTTTGTCCTGGAATTCCTGGAGGAGTTCTGAATCTGTATTTTCTGAAATCATCCATATTTTTGATTGGCTCTTTAAACCAACCTAATGCTTCTGGTCCAGATGATGCCATCACAAAACCTTTAACATTCATTCCCATTTCGCTCCACAATTGGTCGTATAACTCTTTACCACCATTGTCGAAGTACCATGCTAACCAAGATTTAGTACTTAACCCAATTCCTCCACCAGCAACTGGCGAACCAAATAACATCGCTGCTGGGTGATAGTTTGACCAGTAGTGAGTCCATGCTGCACCACCGTCTACTAGACCTTTGTCAACGGCTTCTAGTGTTTCTTTCATTCCAACAACTTCACCTTTTGATAAAAGTTCAAATTTTAACTCACCTCGAGTTAATTTTGTTACTCTATCAGTCCACATTTTTACGATTTGTCCATCGTAAGATGTTTTAGGAAAAGTAAGTTGGATTTTTAATGTTTTAGCAGATGCAGATCCAATTACTGAAACTGCAAATACTAAAGCTAAAATCATTGATGTGATTTTTTTCATTATATATCCCTCTCTTTATTGTTATTAAGACTTAATAATAATCTAAGTTAATATTATTGGCTGAGAAATGTAAAATGTTAAATTGTTACAAAAATTGAATATGCAACTTGAGGTTTAATAGCTAATCTTTGCCTTTTGGATCAAAAGGGTAATCCCAAGCATCGCCACCAATTTTTTTTGATATACCTGAATAATCAGTTTCAGACTCTCCCTCGTTGCAAAATTCTGAAAAAATTTCTAAAGCATGTTTTCCTAAAGGTGTTGATGCGCTTACTGATTTTGCAGCATCATTTGCTAATTTTAAATCTTTTGTCATCATTGCAGCAGAAAAACCAGGTCTATATTTATTGTTTGAAGGAACGCCATCTGTTAAATTCGGTAAGGGAGTATAAGTCGACAAGGCCCAATTATTTCCTGATGCGTTTTTCATTATTTCATGGACTTTTTTTAAATCCATCTTTAGTCTTTTTGCTAACATTAATGCCTCTGATGCAGCTATCATTGAAATACCTAAGGACATATTGTTACAGATTTTAACTCCAACACCACTTCCTTGGGGTCCAGCGTGCAAAATTTTTTGACCCATAATGTCCATTAATGGTCTTGCTAAGTTTACAGACTCGTCATCTCCACCAACTAAAAAATTAAGTTTGCCTACTCTTGCACCCATAACACCCCCAGTGACAGGTGCATCAATCATTTTAATGCCTCTACTTTTAGCTTCTTTGCCGAGTAATAACGAAGTTTCTATATCAATTGTTGAACAATCAATAATTAATGCATCTTTTGATATTTTATCGATTATTCCTTTTTCGCCTAAAAAAAGAGACTTAACATGTTTTCCCTCTGGTAACATTGAAATTATAAAATTTACACCATCGAGTACTTCATCTAAAGTTTCTACTACGTTTAAATTTGCTTCTTTTGCTTTTTGTATCATTTCAGGAGAAACATCATAAACTTTAACTTTTTTTCCAGCTTTAACTAACTGGTCGGCCATTGGATTACCCATATTTCCAACTCCTATGAAAGCAATTTGATCTGTCATATTTAATTATCTATATTTGATTTTCCTCGATTTATCAAAACTGTTTTACTTTGAGTAAAATGATTTATCATACTATCAAAAGCATATTCTTTACCTAGACCACTCATTTTTAAACCACCATAAGATACATTTGCTCTTGGAGCAACGCATTGGTTTACTTGAACAAACCCTGCTTCAATATCTTCAACAAACTCTAGAGCTCTAGACAAATTTTGAGTCCAAAGCACAGCTGATAATCCAAATGGTGTATCGTTCGCACTTTGCATTACTTCTTCAAACGTTTTAAATGGAATAGCGCAAGCTACTGGCCCAAAAATCTCTTCCTGACAAACAGGAGAGTCTACCGGTACCCCTGACATAAGTGTAGGCTCATAAAAGAAACCATTTTTATAATCACCACCTGTAGGTTGATTGCCACCATGTACAACTTTAGCTGAGGAAGTTTGCTTTGCTATATCCATATAATGCAAAGTTCTTTTTAGTTGCTCCTCTGAGATAATCGCTCCAATATCCGATCCTTCATCTAAAGCATTTCCCATTTTTAGTTTACTCAGTTTTTCAACTACACCATTAATAACTTTATCATAAATTTTTTCCTGAATATAAACTCTAGACCCCGCAGTACATGCTTGTCCTTGACGGGTATACCTCATACCATCAATTACTCCTTGAATTGCAATATCTAAATCAGCGTCACTCATTATTATATTTGGATTTTTCCCACCAAGTTCTAAAGTAACAGGACATAATTTCGGAGCAGCTTTTTCAGCAATGATTTTTCCAACAGAAAAAGATCCCGTAAAAGTTACTTTTCTTACCTTTTCATGAGTTACCAAAGGTCCACCACACTCTTCTCCGAGCCCTGAAATAACATTTAAAACTCCTGGTGGAAGTTCTTGTTGGAATATTTCAGATAAGAGTAAAGCGCAAAAAGGTGCTTGTTCAGCTGTTTTTAACACAACGCTGTTACCAGCAACTATTGCTGGAGCAATTTTAGCAACTGTTAAAAATAAAGGAGCATTCCATGGTACAATTGCACAAACGACACCAATTGGATCTCTTGTTGTATAATGAATAGTATTTGGGATATTGGGTGGATAATTCTCACCCTTTAACTCTCCTGATAGTCCTGCAAACATATTTGTTAGCTCAATAGATGCAGCGGTTTCTGGCACAGCTTGAGTTCTTAAAGCATTACCAGTATCTAAGGAAAGCAAAGTCTCAATTTCAGATTTTCTTTCCTCTAATCTCTTCGCACCTGCAGCAACCATCTTTCCCCTTTCACGTGCTGGTATTTTTTTCCATTTTTGAAATGCTTTAAAAGCAGATTCGACTGCAATATTAACATCATTCTTATCACATTGTGGTGCTGAACCAATATTCTCTCCAGTACTAGGATTTAAAACTGGTATTTTTTTATCAGTTTGAGCAGAAATTAATTTACCATCTATCAAAATTTTATCTGATAATCTTTTTGCATTATTAAGAGCTAATTCATAATTTTTTTTAAAATTACTCATTATCTAATTCTCCCCTTCTAACCTTAGAGGAAAGCCATCCACCATCAATTTTAATCTCAGATCCGTTTATAAAGTCTGATTCATCACTTGATAAAAATACTGCTGCTCCTACAATATCTTTTGGTTGCCCCCATCTTCCTACAACTGTTTCTTTTCCCCAGGCTTCGCCATGTTTTGGATCTTCAGCATATTTTTGGTTGAAAGGAGTTGATATTAATCCAGGACAAATAGTGTTAACGTTTATATTTTTTCCGGTAAGATCAACTGACAAAGCTCTAGTTAACCCTAGTACACCACTTTTAGCTGCAACATAACCTACTCTATCAGGTCTACCCATAAAACTAGCTATAGAACCAAAGTTTATAATTTTTCCCTTGCCGTTTTTAATCATGTGAGGAATTACAGCCTGACTTGCAAGAAATGGTGCTGTAAGATTAACTGAAATCATATCGTCCCAGTCCTGTTTAGTATGATTTAACAACTTTTTTACATGTCTTATGCCTGCGTTGTTTATAAGGATATCAATTTTTCCAAATGTTTGAATGGCTTTTTCTACCATTTCATTAATACTGTCTTTTTTTGAAACGTCAGTTTTTACAATTATTGCTTCACTACCTGCATCTAAAATTTTTTTTTTAGCATTTTCTGAATTTGCAATATCTATTTCCGCTATAACAATCTTAGCACCCTCTTTTGCAAGGCCTAAGCAAATTTCTTCACCTATACCCTTACCTCCACCTGTAACTATTGCTACTCTATCTTTAAGCTTCATTTTTTAAATGATTTGACGTTATTTTAAGAAAGAAACTAATGCTTTTTTCTCATTAATCCAAGCTTTAATTCCACCTTTTAAAACGTATACATTTTTAAAACCTAAGTCTTCTGCAAAGGCATTGCCTAAAATTGATGCGGTCTCTCCATCATTACTAACAAAAATAATTTCAATATTTTGAGACTCGGCGCCAGCTAAAGCTCTAACTCTATCCATTAAATAAACATTAAATTTTCCATTTTTATCAAACGCAGTTTCTTGAAATGATCCTTTAATTACTCCAGTTTTTTTCCATTGATCGTCCGTTCTAATATCTAATACAACTGCATTATTATCTAACAAATTTTTTAATTCATCAGATGAAATTAAATTATAATTTGGATCTAAAACATCAATAATCTTAAATTCAAAAATAAGATCTGAATTTGGTGGTATTACATCTCCAGCTCCAGAAGAACCATATGCTAATTCTGAAGGAATTTTTATTTTTCTGATTGTACCTTTATTTGTACCAATTATACCCATTTCAAAACCAGGTATAACTTCTCTCATTCCTATTTGAACTACCAAAGGTCTATCTTTTCCAACGTTAGTATCAAAAACTTTTCCATCAATAAATGAACCAGTATATTCAATTTGTACCCAGGAATGATTAATAATTTTTTTTCCTTCACCCGGTTTATCAACTAAAATTTCTATCTCTGCTGAAATTAAATTAGTTATTAGAAATAAATATACTATTAAAAATTTTATAGTTCTCATTTTAAGATATTTTTAATTCTTTATACTTGTTCTTTTCAACTTTTATGCATTCACTTTTATATTTTGGCATTCCACCAGGATAAGGTAAAAAAGTCTTTGGTTTACCAGGTATATTGTCGCCTTTATACCAAGAACTTTTAGCTTTCATGAATAATGTTTTTTTAACTGAATTCATAATTTCTTTTTGCCACTTTTTTGCTGCAAGATTGGTAGTTTCAATACTTTTTTTTCTATTTTTTTCTAAATATTTAATGCAATTTGTAATCCAATTAACATGTTGCTCTATTTGTACTGGAACATTTGTTAATACTGATGGGCTACCAGGCCCACTCACAATAAATAAATTTGGAAAATTCGGAACAAGAAGGCCTAAGAAACTTTTAGGACCTTTGCTCCAAAATTTAGATAAATTTATACCTTTTTTACCAGTTATATTTAGTTTTAAAATTGATCCAGTTAATGCATCAAAACCTGTTGCAAAAATAATTTTATCCAAAATGTATTCACCTTTATTAGTTTTAATGCCTCTTTTAGTTATTTTAACTATTGGACTTTGCTTTAAGTCAACTAATTCGACATTTTTTTTATTAAACATCTCATAATAATTTGTATTTAAAGTAGGTCTTTTAGCTGTAAAAGGATGGTCAAAATTAGTTAATATATCAGCATATTTTTTATTTTTTACTGTTGAATATATTTTACTCTTTATAAAGTTAACTGCTGTTTGATTTGCTTTGATATTTTTTACTATATCATTAAATGTTGCCCTAAAAGATAGAGTTCCATACTGCCAAGATTTTTCATAAAGTAAATTTCTTTTTGTCTCGTTAAAATCAAAAGCAGATTTTTTAGGGAATTCAAAGGGATGTCCTCCTGGTGTTCTTTTTAAAAAATTTCTGAGTTTTTTGAAATTTTGTTTATAATTTTGAATATTTTTTTTAGTTAGTTTTCTATTTCTTGCAGGAATACTAAAGTTTGGTGATCTTTGAAATAAAATTAATTTTTTGGCTTTCTTTGCAATTTCTGGTGCTATCTGGATTCCAGTAGAACCAGTTCCTACTTGTCCTACAATTTTGTTTTTAAAGTTTATTTTTTTTCTTGGCCATCTTCCGCTATGATGTAATTGACCTTTAAACTGATTAATTCCTTTTATTTTTGGAAGATTTATAGATGACAATGATCCAACAGCACATATTAAATATTTAGTGTAATATTTTTTTTTATTATTTGTTTGAACTTTCCACAAATTATTTTTTTCTATATATTTTGCTGAAATTACTTTTTCGTTAAAAACTATATTTTTTTTTAATTTTAGTTCATTTGAAAAATATTTTAAATATTTTAAAATTACATTTTGCTTTGGATATCTTTCTTTCCACGTCCAATTTTTAAAAATTTTTTCAGAAAAAGTAAAACCATAGGTAAAACTTTCAGAGTCACAACGAGCTCCTGGATATGTATTCCAATACCATGTGCCACCAATATCTTTACCCTCCTCGACAACTAAAGTGTTTAATTTTAATTTATCTCTCAAACAGTGAAGCTGATATAAACCTGAAAATCCAGCACCAATAATTAATGCGTCTAAATATTTCATATTAAACTACCTAATCTTATTATTTAATTTATAAAGTATATGTTAAAAGATTTTTAAAAAAATTTAATTATTTTTAATTAATATGGAAAACTTTGATTATATTATTTTAGGTGCAGGATCGGCAGGCTGTGTCTTAGCTAACAGATTGAGTGCTAACCCTAATCACAAGGTATTATTAATCGAAGCAGGAAGCAAAGATACTAATCCATGGATACACATCCCAGGTGGATATTTTAAGACAATGTTGAACCCTAAAACAGATTGGTGTTTTCAAACAGAGAGAGAGAAATATTGTGATAATAGAGAAATGGTTTATCCAAGAGGTAAAACATTAGGTGGAAGTTCATCTATCAATGGAATGCTTTATATAAGAGGCCAGTCTAATGATTTTAATTACTGGAGACAGCTTGGTAATGTTGGTTGGTCTTGGGAAGATGTGCTTCCATATTTTAAAAAATCTGAAGATTTCCAATTTGGTGAAAATGAATTTCATGGATCTGGAGGCCCTTTAGCTGTTCAAGAAATAAGAGGAACATTTAAAGTTTGTGATCTTTTTATGGATGCAGCAGAGGAGTTCGGCCATAAAAGAACTGATGATTTTAATAATGGAGATAACGAGGGCATGGGTTATTTTCCTTTTACAGTTAGAAATGGACTGAGATGCAGCACAGCAGTTGGATATCTAAATCCTGTAAAAAAAAGAAAGAATTTAAAAGTTGTAACAAATGCTCATGTTAAGAATATTGAGTTCGATAATAAAAAAGCAGACAAAGTAAATTACTGGATTGGCAACAATGTAATATCTGTAAAAGCAAATAAGGAAGTGATTTTAAGTTCTGGAACAATTGGTTCTCCTCATATTCTTCAAGCCTCAGGTATTGGTCCAGGTGAATTGTTAAAAAAAAATAACGTAAATGTTGTTAAAGATCACCCTGGAGTAGGAATGAATTTAACTGACCATTTAATGCTCAGACCAGTTTACAAAGTCAAAAATTTAGAGAGTTTAAATGATATTTATTACAGTATGACTAAAAAATTTATGACAGGACTTAAATATCTTTTATTTAGAAAAGGACCGCTTACTGTTGGGGCTAGTTATTTATGTGGCTTTGTCAAAAGTGATCCGCACTTGGCAACTCCTAATTTACAGTTTCACGTTTCTCCTGCTAGTACAGATGTATTAGGCAAAGGATCTCTTCATAAATTTACGGCATTTACTCCTAGTATAACAAATGTAAGACCCACTAGCAGAGGTTCTATTGAACTAAAATCTTCAGATACAAGAGTATCCCCAAAAATTAAAATGAATTATTTGTCTACGGATGAAGACAGAGAAATTGCAGGCAAAGCATTAAAAATTACAAGAAACATTGTAATGAATTCTAAAGCATACAAAAAATATGAACCAGAGGAATATAGGCCTGGTATTCATATCACAGATAATGAGGAATTAGCTAAAGAGGCAGGAAAATTTTGTAGTACTATTTTTCACCCTGTAAGTACTTGTAGGATGGGTTCGGATGAAAATGCAGTCGTATCCGATAGATTAGTGGCTCATGGCTTGAAAAATTTAAGAATTGTTGATGCATCTGTTATGCCATCGATAACTTCAGGAAATACTAATGCACCTACTATTATGATTGCTGAAAAAGCAGCAGATATGATAATAGAAGATGCTAGATGACAGAAGAAATTACAATTTTTTTTCAAATAATATTTATTGATTTAATTCTTGCTGGAGATAACGCAATTATTATAGGAATGGTTGCATCGAAATTTCCTCCAGAACAAAGAAAAAAAATAATTTTCTGGGGAATTGGTGGAGCAGTAATATTAAGAATTTTATTAACGCTCATAACTGCTTATCTTTTACAAATAACAGGGCTAAGACTCTTAGGTGGCTTGTTATTGTTATACATAGTTTACAAACTTTATGTTGATGTAATTAGAAATTCACAAAATGATGAGGAAAACATCAAAGTAGATAGTTCATCAATGCTTAAAGCAATTTGGACTGTTTTGTTAGCTGATTTTACTATGAGTTTGGATAATGTATTGGGTGTAGCAGGTGCTGCCAAAGATCATTACTTTTTATTAGTTTTTGGTCTTGTTTTATCAATTATATTAATGGCAACTGCAGCAACATTAATTTCTCGATGGATTAAAGAGTACAAATGGATAGCTTGGGTTGGTTTATTTGCTATATTATTTGTTGCAATTGATTTAATTTATACAGACATCAAGTTATTTATTTAAATGTATTTAAAAAAAATTAATCTTAAAGGGAAATATGCTCTTGTAACAGGAGCTGGTAAAGGCTTAGGACGCGCTTGTTCAATCGCTCTAGCTGAAGCAGGGGCAACAATTATTGGTTTGAGCAGAACATCATCTGATCTTGATAAATTAGAAAAAGATATAAAAAAAGTTAAAAGTAAATTAATCAAAATAAATTGTGATGTAATGAACTATAGCGAATTACAGGAAAAATTAAAAAAAATAAAAATTATTGATATTCTTGTAAATAATGCAGGGACTAATATTCCAGAACCATTTGAGAAAATAAAACAGCAAAGCATGAATTATTTGGTAGATCTAAACTTAAAAGCTGCCTTTAATGTTGCACAGTTAGTTGTAAAAAAAATGATTAAAAATAAAAAAAGAGCTGGATCAATTATAAATATGTCATCTCAACTTGGCCATGTAGGTATGTCTGGTAGAAATATTTATAATATGACTAAATTTGGAATTGAAGGTTTAACAAAGGGCATGGGCGTAGAGTTAGCAACAAAAAATATCAGAGTAAATACAGTTGCTCCGACATTTGTTGAAACTCCTATGGTAAAAAAATTTTTTAAAAATAAAAAGTTCAAAAATTTGGCTTTAGGTAATATTCCTATGGGCAAAGCAGCTAAAGAAAGTGATGTGGCTACAGCTGTATGTTTTTTAGCATCAGATGCTGCTGCAATGATAACTGGATCATCTATTCTGATAGATGGAGGATGGACAGCAAAATAATGAAAAAACTGTTGCTAATACTAGCAATTTTTTTTCCAACAAATATTTTTGCAATTGAATTTGATGGTAAATTTATTCAAGGTCATTTTATTTTAGGAAAAACAGATCCTAATTCAAAAATAATAATTGATAAAAAGGATGTCAAAGTATCAGATGATGGTTATTTTGTTTTTGGAATTGATCGAGATAGGAAATTTGATGTTTTAATAACAAAAATTACTAATGGGAAATCAGAAAAAATAATCAAAAAAGTTTTTAAACGCAAGTATAACATTCAAAGAATTGATGGATTGCCTGAAAACAAAGTAACACCACCTGAATCTGTTTATAAAAGAATTAAAAAAGAAAATGGGAAAATTGGAGAAGCTAGAGCAATTAACTCCAATTTAACTTTTTTTTCTGAAAAATTTATTATGCCGGTTGAAGGTATAATTAGTGGGGTTTATGGAAGCCAAAGAATTCTCAATGGGAAACCAAGATGGCCTCATTACGGTATTGATATAGCAGCAAAAAAAGGAACTGAGATTAAATCTTCTGGTACTGGGGTGGTCACGATGGCTGAAAATGACCTTTATTACACCGGAGGTACAATTATTATGGATCATGGTCATGGTATATCGACAATTTATTCTCATTTAGAAAATGTAATGGTTGAGGTAGGAGATTTAATTAAAAAAGGAGATATAATAGGAACTGTTGGCTCCACAGGTAGATCAACTGGTCCTCACTTAGATTTTAGAATAAATTGGTTTCAAACAAGGCTTGATCCAATGACAGTTCTTCAATAGGCTATAGATATGAAAAATGAAATTCAATCAGTGTCAAAAAAATTAGTAAAGGCTTATAATAGTAATAAACTTATCAATCCAATTCCTGAAAAATTCTGTAAGAATATAAAATTAGCACATAAACTTAGATTATTATGTGAAAGTAAAATTAAGGATATAAAAGTTGGTTTTAAAGCAGGGGGTACAATAATTGCTCTCTTAAAAAAATTAAAAGAAAAAGAGCCATTTCATTCGACTGTGTTTGGAAAAAATTTAATCAAATCTGGAGGAAGAGTAAAAATTAATAAATATGCTTTAGGTACTGAAGTGGAGGTTTACTATATAATTAAAAAAAAAATTTTTGACTTTAAAGGAAAATTAAATTCAAAAAATATAACAAAGTTTATTACTCATATGGGTCCTTGCATTGAGGTTGTTGGATTTAGGCAGAGAAAAAAAGGTATTAAATATTTAGGTGATTTATGTAGTGACTTTGGTGTGAATATTAAATTTATTGTTGGAGCTAAGAAAAAATTTAAAAAAATAAATTTCAGCAATTTAAAAACAAATTTAAAAAATAAAAAAGGATTAAACGTAAACGGTAATACAAATACTGTTTATGTAAACCCACTAAATTCTTTAAAATTTGTTCTCAACAAAATAAGAAAAGAGAAAGTTTCTTTAGATAAAGATTTTTATGTATTTACTGGCTCTACAGTTGGTGTTGTGCCAATTAAAAGTAAAGGTGAATATATAGGCAAAGTAGAGAAACTTGGTACTGTTAGAACAACTATCAATTAATGGGTCTTCATTTTTCTGTAGAAGAATTCAAAAGTAGAAAAGATAAAATAATTAAACTTTTAAAAGAGGAAAAATTGGATGCTCTACTAATGTTTAGACAGGAGTCGATGTATTGGCTCACTGGATATGACACATTTGGGTATGTTTTTTTTCAAACATTAGTTTTGAATCAAAAAGGTGATATAATTTTATTAACAAGAGCTCCAGATTTAAGACAAGCACAAAACACATCTAATATTAGTGATATAAGAATATGGGTTGATAAAAATGGATCAAACCCAACTGAAGATCTTAAAGTTATTTTAGATGAATTAAATTTAAAGGGTAAAAAAATTGGAATTGAATATGAGGCATACGGATTAACTGGTCGAAATGCTTTAAGGCTAAATAAATCTTTAGAAAATTACTGCTCAATAGAAGATACATCTGAATTAGTTACTAAATTAAGAGTTATAAAATCCAATGAAGAAATTGATTATGTAAAAAAGGCAGCAAATTTAGCTGACAAAGCTTTAAGTGAGGTTTGGAAACATGCAAAAGCAGGTGTAAGTGAGTCAAAAATTTTAGCTGAAATGAATAAAGTCATATTTGAGGGAGGTGGTGATTATCCTGCAAATGAATTTATAATTGGATCTGGTAAAAATGCACTTCTTTGTCGATACCAAGCTGAAAAACAAATATTAAATTCACAAGATCAACTGACTATAGAATGGGCTGGAACATTCAGACATTATCACTCTGCAATGTTTCGGACTATTCCAATTGGAAATGCTGATCCAAAACATTATAAAATGCATGAAGCTTGTATTGAGGCTTTAAATAATTGTGAAAATAAATTGAAACCAGGGAACAAAGTTGGTGAAGTATATGATATTCATGCAAAGACTTTTGATGATTTAGGTTATAAAAATTCTAGAATGAATGCTTGTGGTTATTCTTTAGGAGCAACCTTTTCACCTAATTGGATGGATTGGCCAATGTTATACACTGGAAATCCATATGTAATTAAACCAGGAAATGTATTTTTTATGCATATGATATTAATGGATTCTGAAAATAATTTAGCAATGAACTTAGGTGAAACTTACCTAGTTACAGAAAGTGGTAATGAAAGACTTGGCAATCAAAAACTTGATTTAGTCGTTATTTGATCAAAAAAAGTTTTACATTCCCCATCTCATTGCCGCTGTATGAACTGGGGAGTCCCAATGCTTTAAGATTTCATCATCACATTTGAGAAGAGTAATTGAAGCACCTTGCATTTCAAGTGATGTACAATAATTTCCAACTAAACTTTTTGTTACTTGAAACCCCTTTGATTGCAAAATTTGACAAGCATCCTCATAAACTAAATATAATTCTGTTAAAGGAGTGCCTCCCATTCCATTTACGAAAAGTAAATTCTTCTCATTTTTTTCTGGTTTTAAATTATCTAAAATAGCTTCAAGAATATTTCCTACAATCGTTTTTGAGGCTTGAATTTTTTCTCTTTTTCTCCCTGGCTCACCGTGTATCCCTACACCAAACTCCATTTCATCATCGCCTATATCAAAAGTAGGTTTTCCTGCAGCAGGAACAGTGCAGCTTGTAAATGCAACTCCCATCGTACCAGCATTTTTATTTACTTTTTCACCAAGTTTTTTACATTCTTCGAGCGATCCGCCGTGTTCAGCTAAAGATCCAACTATTTTTTCTACTAATACTGTTGCTGCAACACCTCTTCTTCCAGTTGTAAATGTAGAGTCTTCAACAGCAACATCATCGTTAGTAACAATACTATCATTTTTGCCAGAATACATTTCAGCTCCCATTTGAAAGTTCATTATGTCTCCAGAGTAATTTTTAACAATAAATAAAACCCCTGCACCACTATCAACATGTTCTGCTGCTGCTTGCATTTGATCAGGCGTTGGTGCTGAAAATACAAAACCTGGGCATGCAGCATCTAACATTCCATGACCAACAAATCCTCCATGCATTGGTTCATGACCACTTCCGCCACCTGAAATTAGGGAGACTTTTCCATCTTTGGTTTTATTTTTTCTTGAAACAAAACTTGGATCTAGATTGACGTTTATAATGTCGCTATGTGCCTTACCAAAACCTGTAAGGCTCTCTTTTAAAAAATCATCGTTATTGTTAATAAATTTTTTCATTTTCCCTCCTAATTATTAATTACTGATTTACAAATTGTATCGATTATAAGCTGTGAAGAACGGGCTCCAGGATCTATATGTCCTTTTGCACGTTCACCTAAAAAAGAAGCTCTACCTTTTGTGGCTAACATGTCTTTTGTGGATAACATTCTTTCTTCAGCAATTTTTATTACTTCATTTAAACCTGATTTAAATTCACTTTCATTTTTTAATTCGTTAAGTTTTTCTGAAACTGGTATTAAAACATCCATCATAGTCTTTTCTCCAACATCGGCTTTTCCTCTTTCTTTCATGGCTTTAATTCCACTAATAATCATTTCACATGCTTTATTAAAATCAACATCTTTATCTAGATCAGGAGATTTAGCCATGGTCATAAAAAAAGTTCCAAATAATGCGCCTGATGATCCACCGATACCTGACAGAACTTTCATTGCTATCATATTTAAAGCTTTGGCTAATGGTAAATTTTTGATTGAATCTTCAAGTTCAACAACTAACTTTAAACCTCTTTGAATGTTAAAAATATGGTCTCCGTCTCCAATTTTTTGATCAAGAACCTCTATTTCTGCAGAATTTTCATCTATAACTTTTTGTACACTTTTTGCTTGAGAAATTAAAAAACTAACGCTCATAAATTCTGTTTCCTTCTTGATCAAATTTTAAAACTTTTTTATTGTTGATGTCAAAATTAATTGTCTCATTTATTGATGATTTATAATTACCTTGAATTGACACAAGTATTTCTTGTTCTTTAAAATTTAAAGCAACTACTGTTTCAGAGCCTAGATTTTCAATTGAGATAATTTTGGCTGAGTGGTTACCATTCCCTATTGTAATATTCTCAGGTCTTATACCAAAAGTAGGTACATCATTCATTCCAAGTAAAGTTCCAGGCAGAATATTGATTTTTGGCGAACCCAATCTTTGCGAAACATATATAGAATTTGGATTTTCATATATCTCTTCAGGAGTACCTATTTGCACCAAATGGCCTTCTTTTAAAACTCCAATTTTATCTGCTAATGTAGTGGCTTCTGCTTGATCATGTGTAACGTAAAGTATTGTTGCATTAAGATTGGTTTGAATGTTTTTTAATTCAACCCTTAAACTCTCTCTTAATTTAGCATCTAGAGAGGATAACGGTTCATCCATCAAGTATAAATTTGGCTCACGAACTAGCGCACGTCCAATTGCAACTCTTTGCATCTCACCACCAGATAATTGTGTAGCTTTATTATTTAGCTTATTTGAAATCTTTAACATACTTGCGATATTCTCAACCTTAGTTTTAATTTCATCCTCAGGTAATTTTCTCATTGGAGATCTTAAAGGGAATGCTAAATTTTCATAAACACTATAGTGAGGATATAAAGAGTATTGTTGAAACACAAAACAAACATCTCTTGATGCTGGTTGATCTTCGGTTACGGACTCATCGTTAAATAGAATACTTCCATTATCTATTTTCTCTAATCCAGCAATACATCTTAATGTAGTAGTTTTTCCAGCGCCTGAGGGGCCTAATAAAACAAAAAACTGACCATCCTCAATTGTAAAATTTATATCATGTAAGGCCTCAATTTTTTTATTATAGGTTTTAGATAAATTTTTTAATTCTATTTTTGCCATTAATTCATAAACTCACTTTTAAGAGATTTATCAGTTTCACCATCAAAAATAATTATGTTATCATTTGAGGGTTTTACTTGAACGTTTTCATTGATTTTAACACTTGTTGAAATATCAGTTTTTACTTTGATTTCTCCAAAATTAGTTTTAACAGTTACAATTTTTCTTGAGCCTAAATATTCAACTCCAAATACCGAACCTTTAAGACCACCTTCATTAGTAAGAGATAAATTTTCAGGACGAATACCAAATGAGTTTTTTTTGCCTTTTGATATCTCATACTGTTTGGGTATATTAAAGTTTGTCCCTTCTATATTTAAAGTCGACTGTTCATTCGAAATCCCTTGATCAATACTTATAAAATTCATTCCAGGGGAGCCAATAAATGATGCTACAAATTTTGTAGCAGGTTTATTGTAGATTACTGAAGGTTCATCAGCTTGTAAAATTTCACCACCATCCATTACGGCAATGCGATCAGCTAATGACATTGCCTCTAATTGATCGTGTGTTACATAAACAGTGGTAGCGCCAATATCGATGTGTAATTTCTTAAGTTCTAAACACATTAATTCTCTAAATTCTGCATCCAAAGTACCTAAA
>CACGYL010000009.1 GCA_902577285.1 uncultured Pelagibacteraceae bacterium
TTTACTTTGTATCCAGATTATTTTCCTGGCTATCTTAATAAAGGTCTTTTTGGAAAGTCTAAGGGAAAAGAATGGAATTTAGAAATTGTAAATATAAGAGACTACGCTTTAGATAAACATAAAACTGTTGATGACACTCCATATGGTGGTGGAAATGGAATGATAATGAAAGCAGATGTTTTGGCAAGCTCATTAGATGCAAATGTTAAAAGCGGAGAAAAAACCATTTATTTGAGTCCTAGAGGGAAAGTATTTAACTCAAAACTTGCAAGAGAATTTTCTAATGAAAATTCAATAAATTTAATTTGTGGTCACTTCGAAGGTGTAGATGAAAGGATACTAGAAAGCAGAAATATTGAGGAAATTAGTATTGGTGATTTTATATTGTCAGGAGGTGAAGTTGCTGCTTTTGTCGTGATTGACTCTATTCTTAGATTTATTCCAGGAATTTTAGGTAATCTAAATTCATCAAGAGATGAAAGTTTTGAAAATGGTCTTCTAGAGTATCCTCAATTTACAAAACCCCAAATTTGGGAGGAAAAAAAGGTCCCAAATGTACTAATTTCAGGCGATCACGCCAAAATTAAAGACTGGCGTTTATCTCAATCTGAGGCTATAACACGCGACCGAAGACCAGATTTATGGCAAAAATATAAGAAAAATTGATATGAAGAATATAGAAGAAATTAACAGATCAAATTTAAACAAAATCATTGCAGAGAGAAAACATCCTGACTTTTTTCCAGGGGATATAGTTAAAGTTGGGGTAAGAATAACCGAGGGTAAAAGAGACAGAATTCAATATTTTGAAGGTGTCTGTATTGCAAAAAAAAGTAGAGATTTAAACTCTTCATTTACAGTTAGAAAAATTTCATTTGGAGAAGGAGTGGAGAGGACTTTTGCATTGTACAGTCCAATTGTTGATACAATTAAAGTTGTTAGATCAGGTAAAGTAAGAAGAGCAAAACTATACTACTTAAGAGATAGAACAGGTAAATCTGCAAGAATAGCTGAAAAAATTAAGAAAACAATTGGTATTGATTTAGAAACTAAAATTAATGAAGTCACTGAAGAGAATGTAATGCCTTCTACAGAGCCTCAGACCGAAGCTCCAAAAGAAGAAGCTAAAGCAGAAGTTCCAAAAGAAGAAGCTAAAGCAGAAGCTCCAAAAGAAGAAGCTAAAGCAGAAGCTCCAAAAGTAGAGCCTGCTAAAAAAGAAGAAACGAAAGATAATCAAGATCAGAAAAAATAATTTTTTTCTAAATGTCTCTTACAACTTACGATAAAATTTGGAATGATCACCTAGTTGATGAACAACCAGATGGAACATCTTTATTATTTGTAGATAGACATTTAATTCATGAGGTGACCAGCCCTCAGGCATTTGAGGGATTAAGAAATTCTAACAGAAAAGTCAGACATCCAAAATTAACACTTGCTGTTGCAGATCACAATGTTCCTACTACTGACAGATCAGAGGGAATTGCTGATGAAGACTCAAGAATTCAAGTTGAAACTTTGAATAAGAATTGTAAAGAATTTGGAGTAGAGTTATTCGGAATGGATGACAAACGACAAGGTATTGTTCATATCATTGGGCCAGAGCAAGGATTTACACAACCTGGTAATATTATTGTTTGCGGTGATAGTCATACCGCAACACATGGTGCATTTGGAGCTTTAGCATTTGGAATTGGAACATCTGAAGTAGAACATGTTTTAGCAACACAAACTTTAGTTCAAAAGAAATCAAAAAATTTTAGGATAAGTGTTAATGGGTCGTTACCTATTGGGGTAACATCAAAAGATGTAATTTTACAAATCATTGGAAAAATAGGTACTGCAGGAGGTACAGGTTATGTAATTGAGTATGCTGGAAATCTTATTTCTGATCTAAGTGTTGAGCAGAGAATGACAATCTGCAATATGACTATTGAAGGTGGTGCTAGAGCAGGACTTATACAACCAGATGAGAAAATATTTAAGTATTTAAAAGGAAAACCAATGTCACCAAAGGGAGAAAACTGGGATCAAGCCTTAGAATATTGGCACACATTGAAGTCTGATAAAGATGCGAACTTTGACAAAGAGTTAACATTAGATGGTTCTCAAATAAAACCAATGGTAACCTGGGGAACATCTCCACAAGATGTGGTGGAAATAGATGGTAAAGTTCCGAGTCCTGAAAACGAAACTGATCCAGATAGAAAAAATTCAATTAACAGATCATTAAATTATATGGGTTTAAAACCAAATACAAAAATCAAAGATATTAAGATAGATAAAGTTTTTATTGGAAGCTGCACTAATGGTAGAATAGAAGATATCAGAGAGGCAGCTAAAATTCTTAAAGATAAAAAAATTGCCAATCATGTGCATGCAATGATTGTTCCTGGATCTGGATTAGTTAAGGAGCAAGCTGAACAAGAGGGTTTAGACAAAATATTTTTACAATCAGGTTTTGAATGGAGAGAACCAGGCTGTTCAATGTGTTTAGCTATGAATGCAGATAAACTTAAGCCAGAGGAAAGATGTGCGTCGACATCAAACAGAAATTTTGAGGGAAGACAAGGAAGAGGTGGTAGAACACATTTAGTTAGCCCTGCAATGGCTGCAGCAGCTGCAATATCTGGGAATTTAGATGATGTTAGAAAGTACCAAAATTAAATGAAAAAATTTACTTCAATCAAAAGTATTCCTGCTTATCTTCCTATCGTAAACATAGATACAGATATGATAATTCCCAAACAGTTTTTAAAAACTATTAAAAGAACAGGATTAGGAAAAAACTTATTCTTTGAAATGAGATATGACCAAAGTGGTAAAGAAATTAATGATTTTATTTTAAATAATAGTCCTTACGATAATTCAAAAATTTTAATAGCAGGAAAAAATTTTGGATGCGGATCTTCAAGAGAACACGCACCTTGGGCTTTGTTAGATTTTGGAATTACTTGTGTGATAAGTTCCAGTTATGCAGACATATTTTACAATAACTGTTTTAAAAATGGTATCTTGCCGATTACAATTTCAGAAGACCAGATTAAAGAGATCTCAGAATATTCAAAAAGAAAAGAGGAAATTTCTGTAAATTTGCCTGAACAAACAATAAATTTTGGAAATAAAGAGATCAAATTTGAAATAGATCAATTTAAGAAAAAATGTTTGATAGAAGGACTTGATGATATTGCATTGTCATTAGAAAAGTCAGACAAAATAATTTCCTACGAAAATAAAATAAAAACTTCAAAGCCTTGGATTTTTAGTGATTAAAATTAAAAAGAGAAAAATACTACTATTGCCTGGTGATGGTATTGGTCCGGAAGTTATGGCCGAGGTTGAAAAGATAATTGAGTGGTTCAACTCAAAAAAATCTTTAGATTTTGAAATAGACAAAGACCTAGTTGGTGGAGCTGCTTATGATAAGCATGGTTCACCAATAACTGACGAGGCTTTTTATAAAGCGCAGGAAAGTGCAGCAGTTATTTTAGGTGCAGTAGGTGGACCGAAATGGGATAATCTTGACTTTTCTAAAAAACCAGAGAGAGCACTTTTAAAATTAAGAAAAGAATTAAAGTTATTTGCAAATCTTAGACCTGCAATATGTTTTAAACAACTTGTTGATGCATCAAGTTTAAAACCCGAGCTTGTTTCTGATTTAGACTTACTTTTCGTAAGAGAACTAACTGGAGGAATATATTTCGGTGAACCGAGAGGAATTAAGCCTATAGATAATGGAGAAAGAAAAGGAATAAATACACATGTTTACACCTCAAGTGAAATTCAGAGAGTAGCTAGAGTTGCATTTGATTTAGCAAGAAAAAGAAATAATAAAGTTACTTCTTGTGAAAAATCAAATGTAATGGAAGCTGGCCAATTATGGAAAGAAGAAGTTCAATCAATTCATGAAAAAGAATATAGCGATGTTGAATTGAATCATATGCTTGCTGACAATTGTGCAATGCAATTAGTAAGAAATCCAAAACAATTTGACGTGATTGTTACCGATAACCTTTTTGGTGATATGTTATCTGATGAAGCAGCAATGCTTACTGGTTCTCTAGGACTTTTACCTTCAGCTTCTTTAGGAGCAAAAGATAAAAATGGTAATATGCGATCACTATATGAGCCAGTTCATGGATCTGCACCAGATATAGCTGGACAAGGTATAGCGAACCCAATTGCTACAATTTTAAGCTTTGCTATGGCTTTGAGATATTCTTTAGACCTTGATAAAGAAGCAGATAGTTTGGAAAAAGCTGTTCAAGATGTTCTAGACGAAGGTCTTAGAACTAGAGATATTATCTCCAAAGGAATGAAAGAGGTATCTACATCAGTAATGGGTGATGCGATAATTTCAAAATTGCAATAATTTAACATTTATTCTAAAGTATACTTATGCCAACTTATAATGCACCTGTAGAAGATATGATGTTTCTCTTTGATAAATTGAGAAACAATAAAAAATATAATGAGATTGAAAAATACAAGGAAGTTAACTCAGAATTAGTAAAAGATATTTTGGATGAAGCAGCTAAAATAACTCAAAACTTAATTTTACCTCTTGCAAAAAGTGGAGATGAAACACCTGCAGTTCTTGAAAATGGGGTTGTAAGAACACCCCCAGGATACAAAGAGGCTTACCAAAAATTTATAGAAGATGGATGGATTTCTTTATCTTGTGATCCAAAATACGGTGGACAAGGAATGCCAAAAACAGTCAGTACATTTTTTGATGAAATGCTTTCATCAGCAAGCTTGTCATTTAAACTTTATAGCGAGCTAACAATTGGGGCATATAATTGTTTACTTAGACATGCAGATGAAGAAATAAAGAATACTTATTTACCCAAAATGGTAGAGGGGAAATGGAGTGGTACAATGTGTCTTACAGAACCAGTATGTGGAACAGATTTAGGTTTGTTAAAAACTAAAGCTGTAGATCAAAAAGATGGAACATACAAGATAAGTGGACAAAAAATTTTCATAACCTCAGGTGACCAAGATTTAACAGAAAATATTATTCATTTAGTGTTAGCTCGATCAACAGACTCTCCGGCAGGGACTAAAGGAATTAGTTTATTTTTAGTTCCCAAATTCGTTTTAAATAAAGATGGAACTGTCGGACCAAGAAATGGTGTTTCAACAGGCTCTATTGAAAACAAAATGGGAATTAAAGGATCTGCAACATGTGTTTTAAATTTTGATGATGCTGTTGGATACATGATTGGACCTAAAAATAAAGGTCTAAACTCTATGTTTACAATGATGAATTTAGAACGAATAATTGTTGGGATTCAGGGACTTGGAATTTCAGAAATTGCATACCAAAATTCTCTTACTTATGCCAAAGAAAGAAAACAGGGGAAGGCATTTAATTCTAAATCAAACAATGGGGCAGATTTTATTATTGATCATGTTGATATAAGAAGATCACTTTTAAGCATGAAATCTATGATAGAAGGACAAAGAGCCTTGAGTTTCTGGCTGTCTCAGCAAATTGAAGTAAGTTTGAATCATTCTGATGAAAAAATAAAACAAGAGGCTTCAGATCTCGTTTCATTAATGACACCAGTTGTTAAATCACTTTTCACAGACAATGCAATGGAGATAACCAGTGAAGCAATGCAAATTCATGGAGGGTATGGATTTACAAAAGATCAAGGTATTGAACAATTCTATCGAGATAATAGGATTACACCTATTTATGAGGGAACAAATTCAGTTCAGGCGGCTGACTTAGTTTTTAGAAAGCTAATTAATAAAAATGGTGATGTTATTGAAAATTATTTAAACCTAGTTAAAGACGAGATTAACATCACAGACAAAAAAGCAGAGCCATTTATAAAACAACTTAATTATCATTTAGATATTTTATCCAAATTTACTGATTGGATGAAAGAAAAAATCAAAAATTCTCCAGAGGATGCTAGTGGAGCATGTAATGATTATTTAAAAGTTTTAGGTTTAGTGGCTACAGGACATGCATGGTTGAAAGTGCTTGAAGTTTCTTTTAAAGAATATGACAGCAATAAAGACTTTTATGAGGACAAAATTCAAACCGCAAACTTTTTCTTCAATAGAGTACTTCCTAGAATAGAAAGTAGTTATATTACTGCTACAACTGGAAGTAATTATATTATGAACTATAAATTTAATTAGCATGAACCATTATGAGACAAATTTGGATAAAAATGATGCTAATTATGTTCCATTAACGCCTTTATCGTTTTTAGAGAGGGCAAAAGATATTTACCCAAATTATGAGGCTGTAGTTTACGAGAGTAGAAAATATACTTGGAGCGAAGTTTATAAAAGATGTGTGAAGTTTGCCAGTGCACTAGATAAGATTGGTATTAAAACTGGTGACACAGTATCTGTTTTAGCGTTTAACACTCCAGAAATTTTTGAGGCACATTATTCTATTCCAATGGTTGGTGCAGTAATAAATGCAATTAATACAAGACTTGACTCTAAGACAATAAGCTACATCTTAAATCACAGTGAGGCAAAAGTATTAATAGTAGATAGACAATTTCACGATGTAATCAAAAAAGCTTTAGAAGACGTGAAGCAGGAAATTAAAATAATAGATATTGATGATAAAGATGCGAATTTAAAAGATTCTAAAGCAATAGGTTCTCTGGAATATGAGGATTTTCTAAATACAGGTGATGAAGATTATATTTGGAAATTACCCAAAGATGAGTGGCAGGCAATTGCTTTAGGATATACATCAGGAACAACAGGGAATCCAAAAGGAGTAGTTTATCATCATAGAGGATCATATTTAATGGCAACAGGAAGTGCTGTTGCATGGAACATGCCTAATAAATTAAACTTTTTATACACAGTTCCAATGTTTCATTGTAATGGATGGTGCTATCCTTGGACAATGTCAATGATTCATGGAAGAGTCATATGTTTAAGAAACATTGATGTAAAAAAAATATTTGAGTTGATAGATAAATATGAAGTGTCTCATTTTGGAGGCGCTCCTATTGTTTTAAATATGTTGGCTAACGCACCAAAAGATCAACAAAAAGAATTAAAAAGAAAAGTTTACGTGTTAACTGCAGGCGCTCCTCCCCCTAGTATAATTTTCGAAAAAATGAAAAAACTTGGATTTGAAGTAATGCATGTTTATGGTTTAACAGAAACTTATGGTCATATTTTACAATGTGCATGGAATGACGAGTGGGATGGATTAGATCAAGACAATCAAAATGAAATCAAGGCTAGACAAGGTGTAAGATATCCAAATACGGAGGGTGTTGTTGTCATGGACCCAGAAACAATGAAACCAATACCACATGACGGAAAAACTATGGGTGAAATAATGATTAGAGGTAATGTTGTAATGAAAGGCTATTTTAAAGATAAAGAGGCAACAGAAAAATCTATGGAAGGTGGATGGTTTCATTCAGGAGATTTAGCTGTAACTCATCCAAGTGGTTACATAAAAATTCAGGATAGGTCTAAAGATATTATTATATCTGGTGGAGAAAATATTTCATCTATCGAAATCGAAAATACAATATCAAAACACCCTGCAGTATCTCTAGCAGCAGTGGTTGCAAAGCCTGATGTGAAATGGGGAGAGACTCCATGTGCCTTTGTGGAGTTGATAGAAGGGAAATCTAGCACAGAGGAGGAAATTATTACTTTTTGTAGAGAAACCCTTGCTGGGTTTAAACTTCCAAAGAAAGTAGTATTTGCTCCATTGCCAAAGACATCAACGGGTAAAATTCAAAAATTCGAATTAAGAAAACAAGCTAAAGAGCTTAGCTAATATAGTTTCTTTACAAAATTGAAATAAGATGACAGTAATGCGGAAAAATAAATGAAAAACTTTTTAATTGCAAAATCAAGAAGACTTAGGGGAACACCGTATACCTCTAGAATTGAGAAACAAGGTGTGACTGCATACACCATATATAATCATATGTTGTTGCCAGCAGCATTTGGTTCTGTAGAAGACGCTTACCATCACCTGAAAGAGCATGTCCAAATTTGGGATGTTGCTGCTGAAAGACAAGTTGAAATTTCTGGTAAAGATTCTGCTAAATTAGTTCAATTAATGACATGTAGAGATTTATCAAAATCTAAAGATGGAAGATGTTACTACTGCCCAATCATTGACGATAATGCTGGTTTAATAAATGATCCTGTAGTCCTAAGACTAAATGAAAATAGATGGTGGATTTCTTTAGCTGACTCAGATGTAATTCTATTTGCCAAAGGATTAGCAATTGGAAACAAATTTGATGTAAAAATTTCTGAACCTGATGTTGACATAATGGCAGTGCAAGGACCTAAATCATTTCAATTAATGGAAAAAGTTTTTGGAGAAAAAATTGTAAATTTAAAATTTTTTGGCTTTGATTATTTTGAATTTGGTGGAGATAAACATCTTATTGCAAAATCTGGATGGTCTAAACAAGGTGGCTATGAAATTTATATGGAACACAACGAGTCAGGTTTAAAATTATACGACCATCTTTTTGAAATTGGTAAAGAATTTAATATTAAACCAGGTGGACCAAATTTAATTGAGCGTATTGAGAGTGGTTTACTATCACACGGTAATGACATGGACAATGGAGACAATCCATATGAATGTGGATTTGATAAATATATTAATATTGACAGTGATGTAGATTTTTTAGGTAAAGAAAAATTAAAGAAAATAAAATCAGAAGGAATTAGAAAAAAATTGATGGGAGTTAAAATTGATACTAAGGAAATAAGTGTTACTGGTTCAATGGATTTAATTGATGAAAATAATAAAGTAATTGGAGAATTAAGATCTGGATGTTATAACCCAACTTTCGGCCAAGTTATTGGAATTGCAATGATAAATAAACCTCACTTTGAGGAGTCGAAATCCTTCAAAATCAATATAAATGGTAGTCATTTTGATGGAAAAGTTTGTGATTTACCTTTCATTTAGTATAAAACTCTAAATATCATGAATATAGCAATAGTCGGAGCAACTGGAAACGTAGGTAGAAAATTAATTGAAGTTTTGGAAAAAAAAAACTTTCCAATAAATGAAGCTTATTTAGTTGCTTCTCCAAATAGTGCTGGAAAAAAAATAAATTTTTTAGGTAAAGAGCATACAGTAATAAACTTAGAGGAGTTTGATTTTTCAAAAGTAAAAATAGCATTTTTTGCTGCTGGATCTGCAATAGCTGAAAAATGGGCACCAATAGCTGCTGAAAAAACAATAGTTATAGACAATTCAAAGTTTTTTAGAAAAGATCCTGAAATACCTTTAATTGTACCCGAGGTAAATTCAAAAGAATTACCAAAATTTAAAAACAAAAATATTATTGCCAATGCTAATTGTTCTGTAATTCCAATAGTTGTAGCGCTTAAACCTCTGCACGATTTATATAATGTCAAAAGAATAGTCGCATCAACTTACCAATCAGTATCAGGTGCAGGAAAGGCTGGAATGGATGAACTTATATCTCAAACAAAAGAAGTATTAGAAAACAAAAATGTTCAGTCTAAAAACTTTACTAAGCAGATAGCTTTCAATGCAATACCACATATCGATAGCTTTCTTGAAAATGGAAGTACAAAAGAAGAGCAAAAAAATCATGATGAAGTTAAAAAAATTTTAGATAATAAAATTAGTATTACATCTACTTGTGTAAGAATTCCTGTTCTTGTATCTCACTCAATAAGTGTGAATGTAGAATTTAATAAGAAACATAACTTAGAAGAAGTAAAAACTGTTTTATCATCATCTCCGGGATGTAAAGTAGTTGATGAACAAAAAGATGGTGGATACATCACCCCAGTTGAAGCTGAAGATAAATTTGAAACATTTGTATCAAGAATCAGAGATGACTCATCTCAACTTAATTCAATTAATTTATGGATAGTATCAGATAATTTATTAAAAGGTGCTGCTCTTAATGCTGTTGAAATTGCTGAAGCTTTAGTAGAAAAAGATTTTTATGGAAGATAAAAATCCAATATCACCGCATATACAGATTTATAATTGGCATATTTCCTCATTAGTTTCAATATCACATCGGATAACTGGTATAATAAATTTTTTTGCTATTACTTTAATAGGTTTATGGATAGCTTCATTATTATTAGGTGAGGGTTATTATGAACACACAAGTTCTTTTTTATCTTCTTTTTTTGGTAAATTTATTTGTATTGGAATAATCTGGTCTTTCACATTTCAAGTTCTAAGTGAGATAAGGCATTTGATAATGGATTTAGGCTATGGTTTTGAACCCAAAACTACAAAAATATCTGGATTGATTGTTTTAATTGGCTCTTTTCCTATATCAGTTTCAATTTACGCTATTGGAAGGTTAATAATTTAATGGGATCTGTAACTAAGAAATGGGTATTTTTAAAGTTAAGTTCGGCAATTTTAATACCTTTAATGATATGGTTTGCAATGAGTTTAGCTTCTATTTATGACAAAAGCTATAATGAAGTTTTAACATTTATATCTTCACAGCCATCCAAATTATTGTTCAGCATGTTTTTGATTTTTGCATATTTTTTCTCTGCACTAAGCATAAGCGAGGTTTTTGAAGATTATATTGAAGACAAAAATATCAAAAATGCCGCAAATAAAACCTTAAATATCTTTGCTATAGTATTTCCATTATTAATAATTATCTTAGTATTTAATTTATAGTTATGAGTTCGTATAAAATAATTGATCATGAATATGATGTAGTTGTCTTGGGTGCTGGTGGTTCAGGTTTAAGAGCTGCGGTTGGACTAAGTGAAGCTGGTTTGAAAACAGCCTGTGTGTCAAAAGTATTCCCTACAAGAAGTCATACCTCTGCAGCACAAGGAGGTATTTCCGCAGCGTTAGGAAATATGGGTGAGGATGACTGGAGATGGCATATGTATGATACAGTTAAAGGTGCTGATTGGTTGGGTGACCAAGACTCAATTGAATATTTGTGTAAAGAGGCCCCAGCAGCAGTGCTAGAATTAGAAAAGTATGGAGTTCCATTTAGTAGAACTGAAGATGGAAAAATTTATCAAAGACCCTTTGGGGGTATGACAAAAAATTATGGGAACGAGACAGTCCAGAGGACATGTGCGGCTGCTGACAGAACAGGTCATGCAATACTTCACACTCTGTATGGCCAAGCTTTGAAGCACAATACTGAATTTTTTATTGAGTACTTTGCACTAGATTTAATAATGAAAGATGGAGCATGCAAAGGTTTAATTGCTTGGAACCTTAACGATGGAACTATACACAGATTCAGATCACACATTACTATTATTGCAACAGGAGGGTATGGAAAAGTATATTACTCAGCTACTTCTGCTCATACTTGTACTGGAGATGGTAATGCGATGGTCTTGAGAGCTGGTTTACCTTTACAAGACATGGAATTTGTACAATTTCACCCTACTGGCATATACGGCCATGGAACTTTAATTTCAGAAGGTGTTAGAGGTGAAGGAGGTTATTTAGTAAATTCAAAAGGTGAAAGATTTATGGAGCGTTACGCACCAAAAGCAAAAGATTTGGCATCAAGAGACGTAGTAAGTAGATCAATTGCGGTAGAAATAAATGAAGGTAGAGGTATAGGAAAAGAACAAGATCATGTTCATCTTCATATAGATCACTTAGACCCTAAAGTTATAGAAGAAAGATTACCAGGTATTTCTGAAGCTTCTAAATTATTTGCGAACGTTGATGTAACTAAGGAACCAATACCAGTTGTTCCAACTGTGCATTACAACATGGGAGGAATACCAACAAACTATAAGGCCGAAGTTCTTACAGTTAATGGATCGGAGAAAACTGTTCCTGGTTTAATGGCAATTGGAGAAGCTGCATGTGTATCTGTTCATGGTGCTAATAGATTGGGCTCAAACTCATTAATTGATCTTGTAGTTTTTGGAAGAGCAGCTGCAAAAAGAGCAGCAGAACTTGTAAAACCAAGAATGAAACATATCGAAATCGACAAAAGTGAGACTGATAGATGTTTAGATAGATTTGATAAACTTAGAAACTCTCAAGGTTCTAACCCTACATCTGAACTTAGACTATCAATGCAAAAAACGATGCAGTCTAAATGTGCTGTTTTTAGAAGTGAAAAGACATTAAAAGAAGGTGTTGATGAAATAAGAAAACCTTTTGAGGGCATGGAATCTTTATCTGTTAAAGATAAATCATTAATATTTAATACAGATCTAGTCGAAACTTTAGAATTCGATAACTTAATTAGACAAGCAATAACTACTATGGACTCAGCTTATCACAGAAAAGAAAGTAGAGGAGCACATGCAAGAGAAGACTTTCCGAAAAGAGATGATGAAAATTATATGCAACATACTCTCTCATGGTGCAATGGTTCTAAAACAAAAATAAATTATAGACCAGTTCATAGATCAACACTAACTAATGATGTACAATATTTTCCTCCTCAGGAAAGAGTATATTAATGGTACAATTTAATTTACCGTCAAATTCAAAAATAAAAAAAGGTCAATATTACAAAGACAAAACAGGATCAAAAAATATAAGAAAAGTAAATATTTATAGATGGGATCCATCTAAAAATGAAAATCCAAGAATTGATACTTATGAAGTTGATATGGATAATTGCTCTTCTAAAGTTTTAGATATTTTAAATAAAATCAAAAATGAAATTGATCCGTCTATTGCATATAGAAGATCATGTGCTCATGGAGTATGTGGGTCATGTGCAATGAATATGAATGGAAAGAATGGTCTAGCGTGCACCAAATCTCATTCTGAATTAGATGGAGATATCGATATTTATCCATTACCACATTTAAAAGTCTTAAAAGATTTAATTGGAGACTTAAGTACTCTTTACAAACAATACGAGTCAGTTGAACCTTGGCTAAAAACAACAAAAATAAATGACAAAGAAAACATTCAGACAAAAGAGGATAGAGCAAAATTAGACGGTTTATATGAGTGTATAATGTGTGCGTGCTGTTCAACCTCCTGCCCAAGTTATTGGTGGAATGGTGAAAAATATTTAGGTCCTGCAGTTTTACTTCAAGCTTACAGGTGGATAATTGATAGTAGAGACGAGGACAGAAAAGAAAGACTTAAAAAAGTTGCTGACGAACTTAAACTTTATAGATGTCATACTATCTTGAATTGTACAAATGCTTGCCCTAAGGGCTTAAATCCTGCAAAAGCTATTGCAGAGATAAAGAAAATGCTTGCAACAGCTTGATTACTTAATTAAATAATTTTAATCATGAATTTAATCAAACATTTTGTTGGTGGAAAAATAACTCCAGGCAATTCAGAAAGAAAAGGTAAAGTCTATAATCCTGCTACTGGAGAACAAGAATCTGAGGTTATTTTAGCCTCAAAATCAGATTTAGATGGTGCAGTTGAAATTGCACAAAAAGCTTTTGAGAGTTGGTCATTAAATCCTCCACTTCAAAGAGCCAGAATAATGTTTAAATTTAAAGAGCTTATAGAAAAAAATTTTGATGAACTGGCAAAACTAATAGTCTCAGAACATGGAAAAGTTTACGAGGATGCCAAAGGGTCATTAATAAGAGGATTAGAAGTTGTAGAATTTGCATGTGGAATTCCACATTTACTTAAAGGAGAGTTCTCTGAAAATGTTGGAACAAACGTTGATAGTTATTCAATGCGTCAGCCTTTAGGAGTTGCAGCTGGTATAACCCCATTCAATTTTCCAGCTATGGTGCCGATGTGGATGTTTCCATTAGCTATTGCATGTGGAAATAGTTTTATTTTAAAACCATCAGAGAAAGATCCTTCATGTCCGATGAAATTAGCTGAACTTCTTCATGAAGCTGGTCTTCCTGAGGGTGTTTTTAATGTTGTAAATGGTGATAAAGAGGTTGTTGACGCTATATTAACAAACCAAAATATTAAAGCTGTTAGTTTTGTTGGATCAACTCCTATTGCTAAGTACATATATGAAAATGCAGCTAAAAATGAAAAGAGAGTTCAAGCATTAGGTGGAGCAAAAAATCATTTAGTTGTTATGCCAGATTGTGATTTAGATGGTGCCGTAAATGGTTTGATGGGTGCAGCATATGGTTCAGCTGGAGAAAGATGTATGGCACAGTCAGTAGCAGTAGCGGTAGGAGATATAGGTGATGAGTTAGTCTCGAGACTATCAAAAAAAGCTGAAGCATTAAAAATTGGACCTGGTATGGATAAATCATCTCAGATGGGCCCTTTAGTAACCAAAGAACATTTAGAAAAAGTAAAAGGCTATGTAGATCTAGGAGTTAAAGAGGGAGCAAAACTTGTTCTTGATGGAAGAAATTTAAAATTACAGGGATATGAAAATGGTTTTTATATTGGTGGGTGTCTTTTTGATCATGTGACTACTGATATGAGAATTTATAAAGAGGAAATATTTGGACCAGTTTTATCTGTTGTTAGGGTAAAAACATTTGAAGAGGCTACAAAAATGATTAATGAGCACGAATATGGAAATGGAGTTAGCATTTATACTAGAGATGGAGATGCAGGTAGAACATTCGCAAGTAAAATTCAAGTTGGAATGGTAGGGATAAATGTTCCAATACCAGTTCCAATGGCTTTCCATAGTTTTGGAGGATGGAAAAGGTCATTATTTGGAGATAGTGGAACGCATGGTATGGAAGGTGTAAAATTTTATACTAAATTAAAAACTATTACTTCTAGATGGCCATCAGGAATTAGATCTAATCCTGAATTTATTATGCCAACAATGAAATAAAATGAGTAAAATTTCTTTAATAGGAGCAGGTCAAATTGGAGGAACTTTAGCTCATTTAATTGGTTTAAAAGAACTGGTGGATGAAGTTGTTTTATTTGATGTTGCAAGTGGAGTAGCAAAGGGAAAAGGTTTAGATATAGCTCAATCTTCCTCGGTAGATGGATTCAATGTAAAATTTTCAGGAACAGATAAGTATGAAGATATAAAAGGATCAGATGTTATTATAATTACAGCAGGTGTTCCTAGAAAACCTGGAATGAGTAGAGACGATCTACTAGGAATTAATTTAAAAATTATTAAACAAGTTGCAGAAGGAATAAAAAATAATGCGCCTAGTGCCTTTGTAATTTGTATTACAAATCCATTGGATGTAATGGTGATGGCATTTCAAAAATATTCAGGACTCCCAGTTCATAAGGTTGTAGGGATGGCAGGTATATTGGATAGTTCAAGATTTAAACTATTTTTATCTGAAGAATTAAATGTGCCTGTAAAAGAAATCGATGCTATGGTAATGGGTGGACATGGAGATACAATGGTACCTCTTCCACGATTTACAAAAGTTTCTGGTCAACCATTGATGGAGTTAGTGAAAGAGGGAAAGATTTCTGAGGAAAAATTAGAGAGTATTAATCAGCGAACTAGAGATGGTGGTGCAGAAATTGTAAAATATTTAGAAAAAGGATCAGCATTTTATGCACCTGCAGCATCTGGAGTTGAGATGGCTGAAGCATTTTTAAAAGATCAAAAAAAACTTTTACCATGTGCAGCATATTTACATGGGGAGTATGGAATTAATAATGTATATGCAGGCGTTCCTGTTATCATTGGAAATGAAGGTGTTGAAAAAATTGAGGAAATCGACCTTAATGAAAATGAAAAAACAGAGTTTAATTATTCAGTAGAAGCAGTTATAAAATTATGGGATGCAGCATCTAAAATAGACCCTGACTTAAACAAAGATTAAATGAATATCCACGAGCACCAGGCAAAAGAAATACTTAAAAAGTATGGCGCGGTTGTACCCGAAGGTGTTTATGCTCTTAATGTAAATGAATTAATTGAAAAAGTAAAAAATCTCAAAGCAGATAAGTATGTATTAAAAGCTCAAATTCATGCAGGAGGTAGAGGAAAGGCTGGAGGCGTAAAAATTGTTGATAATATTGCTCTTTTGGAAGAGGAAGCGAAAAAATTGTTTGGTAAAACATTAGTTACTCATCAAACTGGACCCTCAGGGCGAGAGGTGAAAAGATTGTATGTTGAAACTGCATCAGAAATAGAAAAAGAATTCTATCTGTCTTGTCTTGTTGATAGAGCTTCTGCAAAAATTGCATTTATTTCCAGCGATCAGGGTGGAATGAATATTGAGGAAGTTGCTGTAAAATTACCAGAGAAAATAATCACTACTAAAGTAGATTTTAATGAAAGTATTTCAGAGGAAGACTGTAACAAAATTATTAAAATTTTTGATTTAGACAACGATGCAAGTAAACAAGCAATCAATTTAATAAAATCAATTTATAAAATGTTCATTGATACAGATGCAAATTTAGTAGAGATTAACCCTCTAATTTTGACCAAAAAAAACAAAATTGTATGTTTGGATGCAAAGATGACTTTTGACGAAAATGCATTATTTAAACATCCAGAAATTCAGAAACTAAGAGATTTTAATGAAGAAGAAGAAACTGAAATTGAAGCAAGCAAACACGATCTTGCATACATTAAATTGGACGGAAATATAGGATGTATGGTAAATGGTGCTGGATTAGCAATGGCTACTATGGATATTATTAAATTATATGGAGAAGAGCCTGCAAATTTTTTAGACGTAGGTGGTGGTGCCTCTAAAGAAAAAGTTTCAGCAGCATTTAAAATTATCTTATCTGACAAAAATGTAAAAGGAATATTAATAAATATTTTTGGAGGAATAATGAGATGTGACGTACTCGCACAAGGTGTTGTGGATGCAGCAAAAGAAATTAAAATTAAAGTTCCTTTAGTAGTGAGACTAGCAGGCACAAACTTTAAAGAGGGAAAAGAAATTTTAGATAATTCAGGTTTAGAGATTATTTCTGCAAATGATTTATCCGATGCAGCAAAAAAAATTGTTGAGGAAATTAAATAATGTCAGTTTTAATTAACAAGGATACAAAAGTAATTTGTCAAGGTTTTACCGGCGCTCATGGAACTTTTCATTCTGAACAATCTATTAAGTATGGAACTAACTTGGTTGGTGGAGTTACTCCTAAAAAAGGAGGTCAAATTCATTTGGAAAGACCAGTATTTAATACTGTTAAAGAAGCTAAAGATCAGACAGGTGCAAATGCAACAATGATTTATGTTCCTGCAAAGTTTGCAGCTTCAGCAATTATAGAGGCAATTGATTCATCTATAGAATTGATTGTATGTATAAGTGAGGGAATTCCAGTTTTAGACATGCTTAAAGTAAAAAGAAGACTTTCGAACTCTAAATCGAGACTTATTGGTCCCAACTGTCCAGGTATAATAACTCCTGATGAATGTAAAATTGGAATAATGCCTGGAAATATTCATAAAAAAGGAACAGTAGGAATTGTTTCTAGGTCAGGAACATTAACTTACGAGGCTGTAGCACAAACCTCGGAAAATGGCCTTGGTCAATCTACATGTATAGGAATAGGTGGAGATCCAATAAATGGTACAAATTTTATTGATTGCCTAGATCTGTTTTTAAATGATGAAAAAACTGAGTCTATAGTCATGATTGGTGAGATCGGAGGTACTGCTGAAGAAGAAGCTGCTGAATTTATAAAAAATCATAAGATAAAAAAACCAATGGTTGGATTTGTAGCTGGAATTACAGCACCACCTGGTAGAAGAATGGGTCATGCTGGTGCAATAATATCAGGGGGAAAAGGTAACGCTGATGAAAAAATTAAAATTATGGAAAAATCTGGTATTACAATGGCAAAATCACCATCTGAAATTGGAATAACTCTATTGAATAAATTGTCTAATTGATAACACCTTATTCGTGTATAATTATATTTAAAAATGTCATCATCTAAAAATTTAGAATACAAAAAAACTTCATTTCTTAATAAATCAAATAGTGCATTTATAGAACAAATGTATGTGAAGTATGTAAATAATGATCCAAATTTACCTGAAAGTTGGAAAAAATATTTTATAGATATTGGTGATGACATCAATTCAATTGTTAAAGAGGTTAATGGACCATCTTGGAGTCCAAGAAAAAATAAAATTGATGAGAGTAAAATACTTGAAAATGAAATTGAGCTTCTAGAAAGTCAAAATAAAGAAATAGATCAAAAAGATATAGTTGCAAGTAACAGTAATTCTATTAAAGCAGTCTCTTTGATTAGAGCTTATAGACAGCGTGGTCATTTATTATCAAAAGTTGATCCATTAGAAATGAGAGAAAGTGAGTATCTTGACGAATTACATCCTGAAAATTATGGATTTAAAAAAGATGACTATAGTAAAAAAATTTACTTAGATGGTGTCTTAAATAAAGAATATTCTAATATAAAAGAAATTCTCTCTATATTAAGAAAAATTTATTGCGGAAATATTGGTTATGAATATATGCATATTTCAAATCCAACAGAAAGAAAATGGTTTCGAGATAGAGTTGAAAAAGATGAAAATGCATTGAAATTTACAGTAAATGGAAAAAATGCAATCTTAAATAAATTAATACAAGCTGAGGGTTTTGAAAAATTTTTACACACAAAATATGTGGGATCAAAAAGATTTGGTCTTGATGGTGGTGAAAGTTTGATACCTGCGTTAGAGCAAATAATTAAAATTGGTGGTCAGTCAAATATTAAAGAAGTTAAAATTGGCATGTCCCATAGGGGAAGACTAAATGTTTTAGCTAACGTTTTACAAAAATCATACAAAAGAATATTTAACGAGTTTGCTGGTGAAATTAATAATACAGATGAAGATAGCGCCGGTGATGTAAAATATCATTTGGGAGCATCTTCCGATAGAGAATTTGATGGAAATGTAGTTCATGTAAGTCTTACTGACAATCCTTCACATTTAGAGGCAGTCAATCCAGTTGTCTTAGGTCAAACTAGAGCAAAACAATTTTTTCATAAAGATGTAAAAAGAAATAAGGTTATTCCAATTTTAATTCATGGAGATGCTGCTTTCGCAGGACAAGGTGTTGTAGCTGAATGTTTTGCCATGTCTGGTTTGCCAGGGCATAATACTGGTGGAACAATTCATATAATTGTAAATAACCAAATTGGGTTTACAACAAGTCCAAGATTTGCAAGATCCTCACCTCATCCATCAGATATTGCTAAAATGGTTGAGGCTCCAATAATACACGTCAATGGAGATGATCCAGAGTCTGTAGTTTATGGATCAAGAATTGCAACTGAGTTCAGGCTTAAATTCAATCGAGATGTGGTTTTAGATTTAGTTTGTTATAGAAGATTTGGACATAATGAGGGAGATGAGCCCTCTTTCACCCAACCTCTTATGTACAAAAAAATAAGATCACATCCTTCTGCGGCAAAAATTTATGGATCAAAACTTATAGATGAGGATTTACTTTCAGAAAATGATTTAAATGATTTAATTAAAAAATTTAAAACTTTATTAGATGATCAATTTAAAACTGCAAAAGATTACAAACCAAAAATAGAATGGTTTGAAGGTGCTTGGTCGAGTTATAAGCCTAAAAAAGGAAAAGATAAAAAGGGAATTACAGGTTCGGATCCTGATTTATTAAGAAATATCTCAGATAAAATAAATATAATTCCTAACGAAACTAATATTCACAAGACTATTAGTAAAATATTTCAAAACAGAAAAAAAACAATTGATCAAGGTTTTAATATTGATTGGTCATCAGCAGAAGCACTTGCTTTTGGTTCATTGTTGGAAGAGGGTTTCCCAGTAAGGTTTGTAGGTCAAGATTCTGGAAGAGGAACTTTTAGTCAAAGGCACTCAGTTTTACGTAATCAATTAGATAACACCAGATATATACCTTTAAATAGCATTTCAAAAAATCAAAAGAAATTCGAAATTGTAGATAGTTTCTTATCGGAGTTAGCAGTTCTTGGTTTTGAGTATGGTTATAGTTTAGTTGAGCCCAATACATTAACAATCTGGGAAGCGCAATTTGGTGATTTTGCTAATGGAGCACAAGTTATAATAGATCAATTTATATCTTCAGGTGAAAGAAAATGGCAGAGAGCCTCTGGTTTAGTAATGTTATTGCCTCATGGATATGAAGGTCAGGGTCCCGAGCATTCTTCTGCAAGATTAGAAAGATTTTTACAGTTGTGTGCTAATGATAATCTTCAAGTGATGAATTGCACAACGCCAGCTAATTACTTTCATGCTCTTAGAAGACAGATTCATCGTGACTTTAGAAAACCTTTAGTTTTAATGACACCAAAGTCACTTTTAAGAAATAAATATTGTGTTTCAAGTATTGAGGATTTTAATAAGCAAACTTCATTTCATCGAATTTTATGGGACCATGCACTAAGTAAAGATTCTAAAAATTTTATAAAATTGAAAAAACCCGCAGAAATTAAAAAAGTTATTCTTTGTTCTGGAAAAGTTTATTTTGATTTATTAGTTGCTAGAGAAAAAATTAAAAGAGACGATGTGATCTTGTTTAGAATAGAACAATTATATCCTTTTCCCGTAAAAAGCTTGGTCAAAGAGCTTAAGCCTTACGCAAATAATGCTAAATTTTATTGGTGCCAAGAAGAACCAAAAAATATGGGAGCATGGTTTTCAGTGAGAGATTATATTCAATGGACATTAGAAACTATTAAAGCTAAAAATAATTATATTTCTTATATAGGAAGAAATCCTGATGCATCTCCTGCAACTGGCTATGCAAAAAGGCATATGGTAGAACAAGAAAAGATTATAAAAGAAGTTTTCGATAATGAGTGAAAAAATATTAGTTCCAGCATTAGGTGAGAGTATTACAGAAGCAACTGTCTCAAAATGGCTTAAAAAAGTCGGAGATTCAGTTGAAGCAGATGAAGCTATTGTTGAACTTGAGACTGATAAAGTCAACTTGGAAGTTCCATCACCATTAAGTGGAATTTTATCAGAAATTAAATCAAAAGATGGAGATACTGTTGAAGTTGGAGCAGTGCTAGGTTCTGTTTCTGAAGGGAAATCAAATGTAGAAAAAAAAGCACCCTCAAAGGAAGAAAAAGAAGTAGAAACTGTTCCTGAAGACCTCACAAAAGAGGAAAATACAAACGTAATAAATCTAGAAATAGAGAAAAAACCTAATCCAAAATCAGGTAAAATTTCTGCAACTGGCAAAGAAGAGCCAATGGAACTTTTAGATAAGGTTAATGAAGAACCTCTTCTACTAACTGACGAAGTTCAAACAAACCAAACTACAAAAGTTAATCCTATTATTCTTTCACCAGCGGTGAGAAAAATTGCTGCTGAAAATAATATTGATGTAGAAAAGGTTAAAGGTACAGGAAGGGATGGTAGAGTATTAAAAGGTGACCTCTTAAGCTTGATGGGCTTAAATCCACAACCTAATCAAAGAAGAATTCAATATGGTGAAGAAGAGAGAATTAAAATGACTAGGTTAAGACAAACAATAGCTAAAAGACTTAAACAAGCGCAAGAAAATGCAGCAATGTTAACAACTTTTAATGAAGTTGATATGTCTAGTATAATGTCGATGAGAAAGGAAAACCAAGAAGATTTTAAAAGTAGATATGGAATAAAGCTTGGATTAATGTCATTCTTTGTAAAAGCCTGTGTCGTTGGCTTAAAATTATTTCCAGCAATAAATGCTGAAATTGAAGGAGAAGATATTATTTACAAAAATTATTATAATATAAGTTTTGCAGTTGGTACTGATAAAGGATTGGTTGTACCAGTTTTGAGAAATGCGGACGAGATGTCATTTGCTGATATAGAAAAAGAAATTAAAAGACTTTCAGAAAAAGCTAATAGCGGAAATTTGTCAATTGAGGATCTTCAGGGAGGTACATTCACAATTAGCAATGGTGGTGTTTATGGCTCAATGTTATCGACTCCTATTTTAAACCCACCTCAATCTGGTGTTTTGGGAATGCATAACATTGTAGAAAGACCAGTTAATGTTAACGGTGAAATAAAAATTAAACCTATAATGTATTTAGCATTATCATATGATCACAGAATAATAGATGGAAAAGAGTCCGTCACATTTCTAAAAACTGTTAAGGAAAATCTTGAGGACCCAAGGAGATTATTTTTAAATATATAATGGCTGATAAATTTGATGTTACAGTAATTGGTGGTGGTCCTGCAGGATACGTTTGTGCTATAAGATTGGCTCAATTAGGCCTAAAAACTGCATGTATTGAGTCAAGAGGATCTTTAGGAGGAACATGTTTGAATATTGGATGTATACCATCAAAAAGTTTATTAAATCTATCTGAGAATTTTCATAAAGCTAAAAACTTTGCCAATATTGGTATTGAGACAGGTGAGATAAAATTAAATTTAAATAAAATGATGGAAAATAAAGAAAAATCTGTATCAACCTTAACAAAAGGCGTAGAATTTTTGTTTAAAAAAAATAAAGTTACATACATTAAAGGGACCGGAACATTAAAGACAAAAGATGAAATATTAGTAAAAAATAATAATCAAGAGACAAATATAAAATCTAACAAAATAATAATTAGTACTGGTTCAGCACCTTTACCTCTTCCTGGAATAGAGTTTGATGAAAAGCAAATATTATCTTCTACTGGAGCATTATCCATTTCTAAGCTACCAAAAAAAATGATTGTTGTAGGCGGTGGCTATATTGGTTTAGAAATGGGATCAGTTTGGTCGCGATTGGGAACTGAGGTTCAAGTTATAGAGTATCTAGATCATATTACCCCTGGATTAGATAAAGAAATTTCAAATGAGTTTATGAAAATTCTAAAAAAACAAAATATTAAATTTGATTTAAAAACTAAGGTTGAAAAAATTTCTAAAAATAGTGAGGGAGTTATCGTTGAAATTTCAAATGAAGGAAAAAAAAGTAAGTTAGAAGCAGATGTAGTTCTTATTTCAGTAGGTCGAAAACCTTATACTGATAACTTAAATTTAGATAAAATTGGTGTTAGTCAGGACAAAAAAGGTAGAATTAAAGTTGATAAAAATTTTGAGACAAATATTAAAAATATTTATGCAATAGGTGATGTGATAGATGGTCCTATGCTTGCTCACAAGGCAGAAGAAGAGGGGATTGCTGTTGCAGAACTAATCGCAGGTCAATCTGGACATGTAAATTATAACTTGATTCCAGGAGTAATATATACATCTCCAGAAGTTGCTTATGTAGGTCAAAATGAGGAGCAGCTTAAAGAAAAAAATATCAGTTATAAAATTGGAAAATTTCCTTTCATAGCAAATTCAAGAGCTAAGGCAATAAACGAGCCTGAGGGATTCGTAAAAATATTAGCTGATAAAGCAACAGATCGCGTTCTAGGTGTACATATTATTGGTCCACATGCTGGAGAAATGATTGCTGAGATGTCTGTTGCCATGGAATTCGGTGCTAGTTCTGAGGATATTGCAAGAACTTGTCATGCTCATCCTACTTTTTCAGAGGCGATCAAAGAGGCAGCATTATCTGTAGATAAAAGACAAATTCACTCTTAATATATTTCATAATTTTTTTATGAAATATCCAGTTCTTTTGCCAAATATTTTTGATTACCCATTTACCTATAAGAGTAATTTAAATTTAAAAATTGGAGAATATGTAAAAGTTCCATTTGGTAAATCTGAAATAACTGGAGTTGTGTGGGATGATTTTGAAAAAAACGATAATAAAAGCTTCAAAATAAAAGAAATCGATAGAAGGCTAAATATTAAACCTTTGAAAAAAGAGACAATAAAATTTTTGAATTGGTTCTCTGAATATAATTTAGTTCCTAAAGGTATGTCTTTAAAGCTACATTTGTTAAGTGGTGAAGCAATTGAAGAATTCGACGATAAAGATTATGATTTCTTTTTGAGCAAGGATGATGTTAAGGAGTTTAGGTTATCTAAAGATCAAAGAAAAATATTAGATGAACTAAAAAATCAAGACAACAAATTTAGGGTTCATTTGTTGCAAGGAACAACTGGCTCTGGAAAAACTGTCGTATACTTTAGTCATATATTGAAAATTTTAGAAAAAAACCAGCAAGCTTTAATATTATTGCCTGAAATTGGTTTAACAGCCGAGTTTGAAAAGAAATTTAAAGAATTTTTTGGATTTAATGCATCAGTTTGGCACTCTGGGATCACCCAAAAAAGAAAAAAAGTAATTTGGAGTGGACTTTCATCTGGAAAAATACAAGTTGTAATTGGGGCTAGATCATCTCTATTCTTACCTTTTAAAAATATTGGTTTAATAATTGTCGATGAAGAACATGACCAATCTTTCAAACAAGATGAGGGAGTAATTTATAATGCCAGAGATATGGCTATTTCAAGAGCAAAATTTGAAAATATACCGATAAATTTAGTTACAGCTGTACCATCAATAGAAACCTATTCAAATTTTAAAAAAAAAAAATATACAGGCTCTAGGTTATTAAAAAGATACAAAGATGCAAATTTACCTTCCTACGAAATCATAGATTTAAATATAAACAAATTAAATAAAAATTCATGGATATCAAATAAAACTTTAGATAAAGTAAAAGAACATTTAATTAAAAAAGATCAAATTCTATTTTTTATTAACAGACGAGGTTTCGCACCATATGCGTTATGCAAAAATTGTTTGAAGGTCTATTCTTGTCCGCATTGCTCAATTAATCTTGTTTTTCATAAAAATAAAAAAAAACTTCTTTGTCATTATTGTGGTTATAAATGTGAACTTAATAGAAGGTGTAAAAAAAATATTAAATGCGATCTAGTTTTTAGCGGAAGTGGTGTGGAAAGAGTTGCAGAGGAAGTAAAGTTATTATTTCCTGATAAGAATATTTCAATATTTTCAAGTGATACAATGAATAAAAAATCATCTATAGAAAAATTAAAAAAAATAATTGATGGGGAAATTGAAATTTTAGTAGGTACCCAATTAATTTCAAAAGGTTTTCATTTTCCAAAATTGAATTGCATTGTTGTGTTAGATATTGATTTATCATTAAATGGTCATGACTTAAGAGTGGCAGAAAAAAACTTACAACTTTATCATCAACTTTCAGGAAGAGCTGGTAGAACTGGAAAACCTGCAACTGTATATTTTCAAACTTTTGGGAAAAATCGAAAATTGATCAGTCAAATTACAGATCCTGATCCGTTTTTATTTTTAGATAATGAACTTAAATTAAGAGAAAATTATAAGTTACCTCCCTTTGAAAGATTCATATCTTTGATTTTAACATCTACTAAAGAACAAAAATTAGAGCGTGAGTCTAACAACTTTAAGAATTATTTGGTAAATAATTTAGATGATCGAGTTCTTGGACCCGTTAATGCACCTATCTATAAAGTTAGGGGGAAATATAGAAATCGATTACTTATTAGATCTAATAAAAATAGAAAAATACAAAGAAAACTAAGTCAAATCTTGAATAATTATAAATTACCAAAAGAAATAAAACTGACGGTTGATGTTGACCCAATATCTTTCAATTAACTTTAAAATTTAACAATATTTGGTCAATCTGATACTTGAAGACAACAGAGTCATGTGCTAGTTACACGAGAAAATCATAGTAATAATAAGAGTTAAAATTGAGTAAAAATAACAGTTTTTCAGTGACAACCGCGAGTAGATACTCGTTAGCACTTTATGAATTATCTCATGAGGAAAATTCATTAGAAGAAGTAGAAGGTCACTCTAACCTCTTTTTAAAATTAATTCAGGAAAGTCAGGATCTTAATTCTTTAATAAAAGACCCGACAAACTCAGTTCAGGATTTAAATAATGTTTTATCAAAAATTGCAGAGGTGTATAATTTAAATAAATTACTTATTAAGTTTCTGAGTTTTTTGATTTCAAAAAGAAGATTTTTTTTTGTGCAATTAATTCTTCAGGACTTTGTCAATACTTGTTCAAAAAAAAGAGGTGAAGTTAAAGCTGAATTAATATCTTCAAAAGAATTATCAAATGACCAAATCGATAAAATTAAAAACGATTTGTCAAAAAATTTTAGCTCAAAAATAAAATTAGACTATAAGTTCGATAAAAGTTTAATTGGAGGATTAATAATACAAGTTGGAAGTATTATGGTAGACACCTCTATTAAAAATAAATTACAACAAATTGAAAATAAAATGATAGAGGCATAAATGGAAATTAATCCGTCAGAAGTAACAAAGATATTAAAAGAGCAAATTAAGAAATTTGGAGATAAGGCTGAAGTAACTGAAGTAGGTCAGGTTTTATCAGTAGGAGATGGTATTGCTAGAATATATGGTTTAGATAATGTTCAAGCGGGTGAAATGGTAGAATTTTCTGATGGCTCAAAAGGAATGGCATTAAATTTGGAAAGTGAAAATGTAGGTGTCGTAATTTTTGGTGACGATAAATCAGTAAGAGAAGGTGATACTGTAAAAAGAACAGGTGCGATTGTTGATACTCCAGTTGGTAAGGAATTGCTTGGTAGAGTAGTTGATGGTTTAGGAAATCCAATTGATGGGAAGGGTGCACTAGATAAAAGTGTAAAGAGAAGCAGAGTTGAAGTTAAAGCTCCAGGAATAATTCCACGTAAATCAGTTAGTGAACCAATGCAAACCGGTCTAAAATCAATTGATAGTTTGGTACCAATTGGAAGAGGGCAAAGAGAGCTAATTATTGGGGATAGACAAACTGGTAAAACAGCAGTTGCTATTGATGCAATCATAAATCAGAAGAAAATTAATGAGTCTGGAGATGAAAAGAAAAAATTATATTGTATTTACGTAGCAGTTGGTCAAAAGAGATCTACGGTGAGGCAAATAGAAAAAACATTAGAAGAGGCTGGAGCAATGGAATATACAACAATAGTTGCTGCAACGGCTTCAGATGCTGCACCCTTACAATTTTTAGCACCTTACACTGGATGTGCAATGGGTGAATACTTTAGAGATAATGGTATGCATGCTCTAATAATTTATGATGATTTATCAAAACAAGCTGTAGCTTACAGACAAATGTCTCTTTTGTTAAGAAGACCGCCTGGAAGAGAAGCATATCCAGGTGATGTATTTTATTTACACAGCAGATTGCTCGAAAGAGCAGCCAAGTTAAGTGATGAGCATGGTGGCGGATCTCTAACTGCTTTACCTATTATTGAAACTCAAGGGGGGGATGTTTCAGCATTTATACCAACAAATGTAATCTCTATTACCGATGGTCAAATATTTTTAGAAACAGAGCTTTTTAACCAAGGTATTAGACCTGCAATCAATGTTGGATTATCAGTTTCAAGAGTGGGATCTTCAGCGCAAACTAAAGCGATGAAAAAAGTTTCTGGTTCAATGAAATTAGAACTAGCACAATACAGAGAGATGGCAGCATTTGCACAATTTGGTTCAGACCTTGATGCATCAACCCAAAAATTACTTAATAGAGGTTCAAAATTAACTGAGCTTCTAAAACAAAATCAGTATTCACCAATGACTGTGGCAGAACAAGTAATTTCTATTTTCTGTGGTGTAAAAGGGCATCTTGATGATATCGAACAAAAAGATATCTCAAGTTTCGAAAATAAAATAATTGAAAAATGTAAAGCTGAAAAACCTGAAATCATCGAAGGTATTACTACATCTGGAAAACTTGATGATGAGCACGAGAAAATTTTAAACGAAATTATTCTCCAACTTAAAAAAGATTTTAGCGCTTAAAATTATGGCAAGTTTAGATGATCTAAAAAAGAGAATTTCGAGTGTTAAATCAACACAGAAAATAACAAAAGCTATGAAAATGGTAGCAGCTGCAAAACTAAGAAGAGCGCAAGAAAGTGCTGAAAAAGGAAGACCTTATTCAGATAAAATGAATAATATTATTTTAAACTTATCAGGCGGAATATCAGATATTGAAAATGCTCCAAAATTACTTTCTGGAACAGGAGAGGATAAAATTCATTTATGTGTTGTTATGACATCAGATAGAGGTCTTTGTGGTGGATTTAATACTAACATAATTAAAAAAGCAAAATTATATTTTCAAAAAATATTAGATGAAGGAAAAACATTAAAAATCATTACAGTTGGGACAAAAGGTTATGATCAGTTAAAACGTGTTTATGGTGATAATATCATAGAGAGAATTTCTTTCAAAGAGTCAAAAAATGTAAATTATTTTGATGCGGATAAAGTAGGCAAGACAGTAATCGAAAAATTTGAAAATAAAGAATTTGATGTATGTGTAATATTTTACAACCAATTTAAAAATGTAATAACCCAAATCCCACAGGAGCAACAAATTATTCCTTTAAAAACAACTGATGAGGAAATAAATTCATCTGATGATAATTATGAATTTGAGCCAGAAGAGGATGAAATATTAAGTAATTTATTGCCTAAAAATATTTCAACTCAGATTTTTAAAGCGATGTTAGAGAATTCAGCTAGCGAACAAGGTTCGAGGATGAGTGCAATGGATAACGCAACCAGAAACGCAGGTGAAATGGTTGACAAACTTACTATTGAGTATAATAGAAGTCGTCAGGCAGCAATTACTAAAGAGTTAATAGAAATAATTTCAGGAGCAGAAAGTTTATAATTATGAGAAAAGGGAAAATAACACAGATTATTGGGGCGGTAGTTGATGTAAAATTTGAAGGAGAACTACCAGAAATTTTAACAGCATTAGAATGTGATAATGGTGGAAATAGACTAGTTTTAGAGGTTGCTCAACACTTAGGAGAGTCAAGTGTGAGAACGATTGCAATGGATGCAACTGAGGGACTTAAAAGAGGAGATGAGGTAACAGATACTGCTGCACCGATCAAAGTTCCTGTAGGACCAGAAACACTAGGAAGAATTATAAATGTGATTGGTGAACCAATTGATGAAAAGGGTGATGTAAAAAGTTCAGACAATTGGCCAATACATAGAGCAGCTCCAGAATTTAATGATCAATCTACAGAAACTGAAATACTTGTAACAGGTATTAAAGTTATTGATCTTTTAGCTCCCTATGCAAAAGGAGGAAAGATTGGTTTATTTGGTGGTGCTGGTGTTGGAAAAACAGTTCTGATCATGGAATTAATTAACAATGTTGCCAAAGCTCATGGTGGATTTTCAGTTTTTGCCGGCGTAGGAGAAAGAACTAGAGAAGGTAATGATTTGTATCACGAAATGATAGACTCTGGTGTTATTAAGCCAGATGGAGAAGGGTCTAAAGCAGCGTTAGTATACGGACAAATGAATGAGCCTCCAGGAGCTAGAGCAAGAGTAGCATTGACTGGACTGACTGTTGCAGAATATTTTAGAGATCAAGAGGGACAAGACGTTTTATTCTTTGTTGATAATATATTTAGATTTACACAAGCTGGATCTGAAGTATCTGCTTTGCTAGGTAGAATACCTTCTGCAGTGGGATACCAACCAACTCTAGCAACGGACATGGGTAACCTACAGGAAAGAATTACGACTACAAATAAAGGTTCAATTACATCTGTACAAGCCATATATGTTCCTGCTGATGATTTGACTGACCCAGCTCCAGCTACCTCATTTGCCCATTTAGATGCGACAACGGTACTTTCTAGACAAATTGCAGAGATTGGTATCTATCCAGCGGTAGACCCCTTGGACTCAACTTCTAGAATATTAGATCCTAGAATTGTTGGAGATGAACATTATAGAGTAGCAAGAGAAGTGCAGAAAGTTTTACAAACTTACAAATCTTTACAGGATATTATTGCGATTTTAGGTATGGATGAATTATCTGAAGAAGACAAATTAATTGTTGCTAGAGCTAGAAAAATTCAAAGATTTTTGTCTCAACCTTTCTTTGTAGCTGAAGTATTTACTGGATCACCTGGAAAACTTGTAGACCTTGAGTCAACTATAAAAGGATTTGATGCTATTTGTAAAGGTGAGTATGACCATTTACCTGAAGCTGCATTTTATATGGTTGGAACTATTGAGGAAGCTATTCAAAAAGCAGAGGATTTAGCTAAAGAAGCTGCCGCATAATGAGTGAAGAATATTCATTAGAAATAGTAAACCCTGAGAAGTCTTTTTTATTAAAAGATGATGTTACTGAAGTAGTAGTACCAGCATACGAAGGAGAGATTGGAATTTTAAAGGACCATATTTCTATAATATCATTTTTAAAACCAGGTATTATCAAAGTCTTTTCAAAATCTGGAGAGGATAGCTACTATGTAAATGATGGTATAATTGAATTTAAAAATAATAATCTCTCTATATTAACTAGTCTTATTTTAAATTTAAAAGATATTGACAAAGGAAAAATATCTGAAATTCAGAAATCAGCTGAAGAGGAACTTGGTAATTCTGAAATTAGTGATCAAGAAAAATATTTATTAGATCAGAAAATTGAAGTATTAAAATCAATTAATTAATATTTTTTTTACTTCCTGCTGAATTTGTTCATATACATGAAGTTTAAATTTTACAACTAATTTAGTAATTTCGTCTATATTTACCCACTTCCATTCAAGAAACTCTGGGTTTTTAGTTTTAATATTTATTTCATCTTCGTCACCATCAAATCTCATTATATACCATTGTTGTACTTGTCCCTTGTATTTACCCTTCCAGATTATCCCCAAGAGCTCATCTGGCAAATGGTATGTCAATAAACTATCTATCTTTTTTATTAAACTCACCGACTTAATACTTGTTTCTTCATTTAATTCTCTTATAGCTGCATCATAAAAGTCCTCTCCCTTATCAACTCCTCCCTGTGGCATTTGCCAAAAGTTTTTTTTATTATCTATTCTTTTTGCCACAAAAACTTTATTTTCTTTATTCAAAACAACTATCCCGACGCCACTTCTGAGTGGCAAATTTTTGTATTTATCAATCATTCTAACCGTTAAGAAGTTTAAGAGCGTATTGAAGTTGATTGTCTGTATCCGTATTAAATCTAAAACCATCAGATCCCTCTACAACCTCAATGTCAGGTGACACACCTACATCAGATATAGATTTTCCTGAGGGTAAATAATATTTAGAAACTGTTAGTCTAATTGCGCCTTTATTTTTTAAAGGAATAATAGATTGCACAGATCCTTTGCCATAGCTATTTTCTCCAATTATTATTGCCCTTTTGTGATCTTTGAGAGCACCTGCTACTATTTCAGAGGCTGAGGCTGAACCATAATTTATTAGAACTACAATGGTATCTCCATTTATCAAATCACCTGTTCTAGAAAAAAACTTTCTACTTTCATATTTTCTCTTACTTTTAGTTGATACAATTTCTCCACTATCAATAAAAAAATCTGTAATTTTAATTGCTTGAGAAAGTAATCCACCAGGGTTATTTCTTAAATCTAAAATATAGTTTTTAATTTTTTCATTTTTTTTGAATTCTTTAATTTTATCTTTAATTTGGTCTCCACTATTTTCATTAAATGAAGTAAGTCTAAGATAACCAGTTTGATTATCTAAAATTTCAGATTTAACCGATGCTACTTTAATTTTTTCTCTTGTTATATTAAAAATTAGTGCTTTTCTTTCTCCTCTTCTTCGAACAGTTATTTCTATATCTGTTCCCACTGGCCCTCTCATGATGTCAACTGCCTCGCTTAATGACTTACCTTGAACTTGAATGTCATTTATTTTTACAATGTAATCACCAGCTTTTACTCCAGCCTCAGCTGCTGGAGAGTCGTCCATTGGTGTTATTACCTTTATAACTCCAGCCTCCATACTTACTTCAATCCCTAATCCCCCAAACTCTCCACTTGTTTCTGTTTGCATGCTCTCATATAACTGTGGTGTCATATACGCAGAATATGGATCTAAGGATTGCAAAACTCCGTTAATTGCTGCATCCATAGCTTCACTTTGATTAACATCATCAACAAATTCTTTATTAATTTTATCTAAGACTTCTGAAAAAATATCTATTTTTTTATAAATGTCATTGTCCTCTGATGAACTAACTAAATTTGTTTGAAAAAAAAAAAATAATAATAAAACAATATATAAATGAATTTTTTTTATCATATAATTACTTTTTCTTTAGGTATTAACTCAGACCACATTTTTTCTAATTCGTAAAATTTTCTTTTTTCAGGATTAAAAATATGAATTATAAGATCTATTCCATCAACAAGCTTCCAATCATTGCTTTCTTTTCCCTCAATCTTGCAATTAGCTACACCATTTTTTTTTAAGTGTTCATATACTTGCTCTGATAAAGCTTGAATATGTCTTGAAGAGGTTCCACTTGCTATTATCATTTGGTCAGCTATTGATGATTTTCCATCTAAATCTATGGAAACTATATCTAAAGCTTTATTTGAGTCTAAAAGATTAATTACATCTTTATGAAGAGAAGAGATTTTGTCCATTAATTAATTAAAGAGTATCAAATTTTTCTTAATTGAGAAGATGAAATATTGACCTTATTAAATTCAACAAATTTTAGGCTTTTTTTATTATACTTCTTAAAGCTCACTGAACTTAATGATTTTCTCTTGTATCTATCTCTATCAAAAACAAGAATCTTACAAAAAGATGAAATTAAATCAGAATTTTTCCATTTATGAAAGTTAATAAGACTATCTGCTCCCATTATAAAAAAAATATCAGAATTTTTATTTTTTTTTTTAATATATTTTAATAAATCGATAGTCTTATTTGATTTAATTTTATTGTCAAAATATTTTACCTTGATAAACGGATTGTTTTGATTAATTTTTTTTGCATATTTAATTCTTTTATCCAAACTCAAACTACTTTTACCCTTAAAAGGATTTTTTTTTGTTATTGCCCAAATAATCTTATCAATACCAAATTTTTTCTTTGCTTCTTTAGAAATTTTAATATGACCTATGTGTGCAGGATCAAACGTTCCACCAAGAATACCAATTTTTTTTCTATTTTCTTGTTTGTCCGGAACCATATATTTCATATTTGTAACTTACCAGCTGATTGAGTCCTACAGGACCTCTTGGTGGAAGTTTATTTGTTGAAATTCCAACTTCTCCTCCAAAACCAAATTCACCTCCGTCTGCATATTGTGTTGATGAATTATGAATAGCAATAGAACTTTTAATATTTTTTATAAAATATTTTGCAGAAAGTCTGTTATTTGTAATTATAGCATCTGTATGCATTGTTCCATATTTGTTAATGTGATTAACAGCATCGCCAATACTATTTACCAACTTAACAGAAATTTTTGAGGATAGGTGTTCTTTAGACCAAGTCTTATTGTTTGCTAATTTCGCATTTCCTTTAAATATTTTTAATATTTTTTTATCAGCATAAATAGAACATTCTCTATTTGTTAGTTCTGTTAATATCTCATTTATATTTTTAGATTTATTTTTATGAATTAATAAAGTTTCTGTAGCACCACAAATACTTGTATTTCGCAATTTAGCATTAACTAAAATTTTTTTTGCCATCGAAAGATTTGCATCTTTATCAATATAAGTATGACATATTCCTTCAAGGTGTCCTATAACAGGTACAGAGGATAGATTTTGCACTTTTTTAACAAGATTTTTTCCACCTCTTGGAATAATTACATCAATAAATTTTGACATTTTTGACAGCATGTAATCAACAAGCTTTCTATTTTTATTTTCAATGAATTGTACAAAGTTTTTGTTTATTTTATTTTTTTCTAATGATTTTCTAAAAAGTTCTGCCAAAATTTTATTACTGAAATAAGCCTCAGAGCCTCCTCTTAAAATAACACAATTTCCTGCTTTAAAACAAAGAGTTGAAACATCCGAGGTTACATTTGGTCTACTCTCGTAAATTACACCAATAATACCTATTGGAATTGACACTTTTCTGATCTTTAAGCCGTTTGGTCTTTTCCATGTATCTAAATTTAAGTCTACTGGATCTTTAAAATTAGCAATGGTTTTTATTGATTTAATAATCGAATTTATTTTATTTTGATCAAGAGTAAGTCTTTTAATCAAATTTTCTCTTAGTTTTTTGGACTTTGCAATTTTTACATCTTTCGCATTTTCACTTAAAATTTTTCTTTTATTTCTTTTTATTAATTGGGTGTAATAATTTAATACTTTATTTTTTTTTTTATTACTTATTTTTTTCTCAAAAGCATTTTTTGCATTTGAGCCGATTTTTTCTAAATATTTCTTCATTTTAATAGTACCATGTCATCTTTATGAATAACCTCAGATTTTGAAACATATCCCAAAATATCATTTATTTGATTGGAGTGCTTCCCTTTAATTTTTAAAATTTCATCAGAGGAAAAACTACTCAAACCTCTTGCAAATTCAGTCATTTTATTATTTAAAATTTTGATATGATCACCTTTATTAAAACTACCTTCTACATCTTTAATTCCAGCAGCCAATAAACTTTTCCCATTATTTAAAGCTGATAAAGCACCTTCATCAATTATTATTTTTCCCTTAGGAGAAATTGAACTAATTATCCATTTTTTTCTAGCATCCAATTTTGAAATTTTAGGTAAAAACCAAGTACATATATTTTTACTTAAAATTCTTTGTATTGGCCTATTTATTAAACCATTAGCTATAACCATATGACATCCTGAAAGTTGACAAATTTTAGCAGCATCAATTTTTGTCTTCATTCCTCCAGATCCAAATTCCCCAGTTTTTTGTGTAGCCAATCTTTCTATGTTTTGATCAATATTTTTTATTTCATAGATTAGTTTTGCTTTTTTATCTAATTTTGGATCTTTTGAGTAAAGGCCATTCACATCAGATAATAAAATTAAACAATCTGCGCTGGATATTTGAGCGACCCTAGATGCTAACCTATCATTATCCCCGTATTTTATTTCAGAGGTAGCAATACTATCATTTTCATTTACTATTGGTATAAAACCAAGATTAAATAAATTTTCGAAGGTTCTTTTAGCATTTATTGCTCTCCGTCTTTTTTCTGTATCCTCAAGTGTAAGTAAAATTTGTGAAAGATTTATTTTTGACTTATTGAAAGTTTTTTTAAAAAGATTCATTAACTCAATTTGTCCAATTGAAGCTACAGCTTGGCTTTTATCGAGTTTTAATTTTTTTTTACTTAATTTTAATTTTTTACAACCAAGAGCTATTGCTCCTGAACTTACTAAAATGATATTTTTTTTTAATTTTTTGAGATATTGAATATCTTTTGCAAATTCTGTCAGCCATTTTTCTCTAACAATTTTTTTGTCATTAATTAATAAAGATGATCCAATCTTTATAACAACTGTTTTTGAGTCTTTAAGATACATAATTAAGTAATTTTGATTTAATATCAGATACAGATTTTTTATCGAGTGTTGATGTTTCAAAAGTAGGTTTCTTTATAATTTCATCAAATTCTTTTTTTTTTTTATTTTTTTCTTCTTCATCAACTAGATCTGTCTTATTAAATACAATTATTTCCTGCTTTTTTAGAAGTTCTGAACTATATTTTGCCATCTCGTCTCTAACTTGACTATATGAATTGACCAAATTTTTTTCTGAAATATCGATTAAATGTAACAATACCTTACATCTCTCTATATGTTTTAAAAATTTAATACCTAATCCTGTACCTTTGTGTGCGCCTTCAATTAATCCTGGAATATCAGCTAAAGTTATTTCTTTATCATCGTATATTGCAACCCCAAGATTTGGATTAAGAGTTGTAAATTTATAATTTGCAATTTTAGGAGTTGCGCTTGTTAATGAAGCTAATAAGCTTGACTTACCTGCATTAGGCAAACCTATAATTCCTATATCTGCGATTGTTTTAAGTTGTAGCCATATCCAGAATTCTTCACCAATTGCTCCTTTGGTAAATTTTTTTGGAGCTCTATTAGTTGATGATTTAAATCTTGTGTTGCCAAATCCTCCCTTACCACCAATTGCCGCAACAAATTCCTCATTTTCTTTTTTAAAATCAAATATAAGTGTTTTATTATCTTCTTCAAATACTTGAGTTCCAATTGGTACTTTTAAGTATAAATTTTCTCCACCTCTGCCTGTCTTATTTTTTCCGCTTCCATCTCTACCTCTCTCAGCTTTGAAGTGTTGTTGATATCTGAAATCAATTAATGTGTTTAAATTTCTTTCTGACACTAACATTACAGAACCACCTTTGCCTCCATCACCTCCATCAGGTCCTCCAAATTCAATAAATTTTTCTCTTCTGAAACTTGGAGATCCAGACCCACCGTCTCCAGCTTTTACATATATCTTTACTTGATCGAGAAATTTCATGATTTTACAGATGTTAATTATCTGTCTATTAATTAGGCTTTACTGAAACGTAAGTTCTGTCTGACTTGCTTTTTTTAAAAATTACTTTTCCTTTAACAACAGAAAAAATTGAATGGTCTTTACCCATTCCAACATTTTCTCCAGGAAATATTTTAGTACCTCTTTGTCTAACAATAATATTGCCAGGAACAACTAGTTGACCACCGTATTTTTTTACTCCTAATCTACGACCAGCGCTATCTCTTCCGTTCCTTGATGATCCACCTGCTTTTTTTGTTGCCATAAATTACCTATTTATTTTGAAGCCTCAATTTTTTCTTTTTTTGCTTCTTTAACTGCAATTTCCTTTTTTTTCATTTTTTCAGCCTCTGATAGCACTTTACCATCTTTTGAAAAAATTTTATTAATTCTTATTAAAGAGAATTGCTGTCTATGTCCATTCTTTCGTCTCGAATTTTTTCTTCTTCTTTTTTTAAAAATTAAAACTGTTCTTTCTTTACCATTTTTTAATAATTCTGCTTCAACTTTAGCTCCATTTACTGTTGGTTCACCTAACTCAATATTTTTGTCATCTCCATAGGCTAAAATTTCTTTAAATTCTACTTTTGTATCTGGATTAGAATCTGGCAATTTTTCAATTTTAATAATCTCTCCAGCCGATACTTTGTACTGTTTTCCACCTGTTTGTATAACTGCGTATGACATTAATGATCCTAATTTATAATTATCAGCAATATAGTCAGGGCCTTATTTTAGTCAAGCTGAATAAGCTAGAAATTATCCTTTAAATCTCTCAATTTTGAAAAGTTTTCAACATTTTTTGATCTTAAAAAAATATTAGTTTGTAGCTCTTCTTCAAGTGTTGTTGGTATAGTTGGCTGACCTTTGGCCAGTTGATTTTTTACAGATTCAATTTTTGAAATTAAAGCCTTATTATCAGCATCGTACTTCAAACAAAAATTTGAATTTTTTAATGTGTATTCATGTCCACAATAAATTTCTGTCTTCGATGGTAAATTTTTTAATAACTGAAGAGAATTAAACATTTGCTCATGAGTTCCTTCAAATACTCGTCCACAACCTAAAGAAAATAATGTATCTCCAGAAAATAGTACATTTTCTCTAAAAAAATAAAAACATATGTGGCCTAAAGTATGCCCTGGAATATGAAAAACTTTTGCTTCAAATATACCATCTTTCCAAATTTCATTATTTTTTAAACAAATATCTATTTCAGGAATCCTATGTTTGTCTTCATCAAACCCTATTACTTTAGCATTGTATAATTTTTTAAGTTCTTTATTTCCACCTACATGATCATAGTGATGATGAGTATTCATTATAAATTTTAATTTAAGATTGAGACTTTCAATTTTATTTATAATAGGTTTTGACTCACTAGGGTCCACAACAATAGTGGACTTAGTTAATTCATCAATTAATAAATATGAAAAATTATCTTCTAAACATTTTATAATTTCTATTTTCATTTTACTTTTCTAATAAAAATATACCTAACTCAGATATTAAGTTTTTATATTTTAAATTTGAACGTTTGATATCTGAGACTGTTTGTCCATTTAATGAAATAGTTTTAAAAATATTTATCCCCCTATTGTTGCAAAAATTATAAAAATCTAGAATTGTACACATATGTAGGTTTGGTGTATCATACCATTGATAAGGTAAATTCTTCGTAACTGGCATTTCTCCTTTAAATAGCAAATCTAATCTAACTTTCCAATGTCCAAAATTTGGAATTGTAACAATTACTTTTTTTCCTACTCGTAATAAATTGTCAATCACTTTTTCAGGATTCATAAATGCTTGAAGCGTTTGACTCAATATTACATAATCAAATGATAAGTCTGGAAATTGTTTTAAATCGTTTTCAGCATTACCTTCAATAACGGCTAGACCTTTAGATAAACATTTTTTTACTTTTTCTTTAGAAATTTCAAGTCCTCTAATATCTACTATTTTATTTTTTGACAGAAATTCCATCAAAACTCCATCACCACATCCAACATCTAAGACTCTTGATTTTTCTTCAATAAACTTAGATATAACTTTAAATTCTTCTTTCATTAATATTAGAATAAGTTGTATTTAAATAATTTTTAATAGTGCTTAAAAAATCTGGAACGTCTAATAAAAAGGAATCATGACCTTTATCAGTTTTAATTTCAACAAAACCAACATCCGCACCTATTGCATTAAGTGCTATTACAATATCCTTATTCTCAGATGTTGGGTATAACCAATCAGAAGTAAAGGAGATTATAAAAAATTTCGTTTTGGTATTTTTAAATGCTTTAGACAAGTTTCCACCAAATTGTTTAGTTAAATCAAAATAATCCATCGCTCTTGTTATATACAAATAACTATTTGCATCAAATCTATCTACAAATACAGAGCCTTGATACCTCAAATAACTCTCAATTTGAAAGTCTGCATCAAATCCAAATTTTAAATCAGATCTTTCTTGAAGATTTCTTCCAAATTTTTCTTGTAAACCTTGTTTGGATAAATACGTAATATGAGCAGCCATCCTAGCAACAGCTAAACCTTTATCAGGATTTGTTGATTTTTCATCATACAATCCCTCTTTCCAATTACTATCAGACATTATTGCCTGTCTTCCAAGTTCATTAAAAGCAATATTTTGAGCTGAATGACTAGCTGTACAAGCAATTGGTAATGCTACTCTAGCCTTATTTGGAAAGTTTGATACGAATTGCAGAACTTGCATTCCACCCATGGAGCCACCAGCAACTGCAAACAATTTTTCTATTTTAAAATAGTCTAATAGATTGTATTGAGCGTTAACCATATCGTTAATTGTAATCACAGGAAAATTTGTACCTATAGGTTTATTGGTTAAAGGATCAATAGTTCCTGGTCCGTAGGATCCCATACATCCACCAATAACATTCGCACAGATAACAAAAAATTTATCAGTATCGAATGACTTACCTGGACCAACTGCATAGTTCCACCAACCCTCTTTTTTTGTAATTGGGTTGATGCCTGAAGCATATTGGTCACCAGTTAGAGCATGAAAAATTAATATAGCATTATCT
>CACGYL010000010.1 GCA_902577285.1 uncultured Pelagibacteraceae bacterium
TGGATATCAAGATAACTGGAATCACATTTGAGATAATGGAACAGGCATTAAATCAAGCTAAAGACGGAAGAATTCATATTTTAGGTGAAATGAATAAAGCGCTTTCTAAGTCCAGAGATAATGTAGGTAAGCACACACCAAAAATGGAAAAAATTACAGTTGATAAAAAAGATATTGCAGCAGTAATTGGCAAAGGTGGAGCAACAATCAGAGAAATAGTTGAGAAATCTGGAGCAAAAGTTGATGTAAATGATGAGGGTGAAGTAACAGTTGCTGCGCCTGACGAGGAGGCAAGAAATATCGCAATGCAAATGATCAAAGACATAACTGCTAAAGCTGAGTTAAACAAAATCTATAATGGAAAAGTTATGAAAATTATGGAATTTGGTGCTTTTGTCAATTTCTTAGGAAAACAAGACGGATTAGTTCACATTTCAGAGCTTGCAGATAAAAGAGTTGCTAAAGTAACAGATATTGTAAAAGAAGGTGACGAGGTTAAGGTTAAAGTTATTGGATTTGATAGAGGAAAAGTAAAACTATCTATTAAGCAAGCGGCTGTTTAGTTTTTAGTTTTATTATAATTCTTAACTTTCTGGAATAAATAATAAGCAAAGACCATTACTACAGTATCTTTTACCACCATCTGGTCCATCATTAAAAACATGACCGTGATGAGCACCACAATTTGCACAACTATATTCAGTTCTCTTCATACCGAATGAATAGTCAACTTTTGTTACAAATACACCTGGTATTGCTTCAGTGAAAGAGGGCCAACCAGTTCCACTATCAAATTTTGCAGTGGACTCAAATAACTTCACACCACAGTTGGCACAATGATAAGATCCTTTTCTTTTTTCGTAGTTTAACTCACTTGTACCAGCGCGTTCAGTACCCTCTTCAAACATTATTATTTTCTGTTCCTCGGTAAGGTCAGGATTAATTATGTTGTATTCACTTTCATTTTTTTTCAATTTTTTTTTAAATCCAACTAAGTTGTTAGCTAAAGAGTTTAAAGGATACAAAAGTAATCCCAATAAAGATTTAGCTGTGATTTTTAAAAAATCTCTTCTCATAATAAATTAATATTATTTAATTTTTTTCTTCCCTAATTTATTTATCAGAAATAAAGCTATTGCAGTCAATAGGGCAAAAACCTCTAGTGCATGACCAGATCCCTCAAGTATTAACTGAACTATAAAAAATATAATACAGACTACAAACCAAACTAATATTAGCATAACAATTGAATTTAAGATATATTTTTAGGATCTGGCATTCCTACTTTGTTATAGCCAGCATCTACATAGTGAATTTCACCAGTCACACCACCTGCCATATCACTTAGAAGATATAGTGCAGAGTTTCCAACATCTAAATTATCAACATTTCTTTTTAAAAATGAGTGATCAGCATTCCATTTATATAAAAATTTTGCATCTCCAATTGCTGATGCTGCTAAAGTTTTGATTGGACCAGCACTTATTGCGTTAACTCTAATTCCTTTAGCTCCTAGATCACGTGCTAAATATTTTACACTAGACTCCAATGCCGCTTTACAAACACCCATGACATTATAATTTGGAATAGCTTTATTAGCTTCATAACTTAGAGTAATCATACTACCACCCTCTTTCATAACTTTAGAAGCTTCTCTTGCAACTTCTGTGAATGAAAAGCATGAAATAAGCATACTTCTTTGAAAATTTTCTCTAGTAGTATTTAAATATTCTCCAGATAATTCAGATTTATCTGAAAATGCGATTGCATGGACAACAAAGTCTATCTCGCCCCATTGGGATTTAATATCTTCAAATAGTTTTACTACTTCCTCTTTTCTTTCAACGTCACAACTAAAAGTAACATTTGAATTGAGTTTTTCTGCTAAAGGTACCACTCTTTTTTTAAGAGCATCACCCAAATAAGTAAAAGCTAATTCTGCACCTGCCTCAGCAAGTTTTTGCGAAATACCCCACGCAATGGATCTCTCGTTGGCAACACCCATTATTAGTCCTTTTTTCCCTTTCATCAAAGACATTGATTAAACTTTCTGAAAAATTAGAGTTGCATTGGTTCCGCCAAACCCAAAACTATTTGACATAACTGTATTTAAGTTTGCATCTATCTCTGTTTTAGCAACGATTGGAAATTTTTTAGCATCTTCATCCATTTCACTTATATTAGCTGACCCAGCAATAAAATTATTTTTCATCATAATAAGACAATAAATAGCTTCATGAACAGAAGCAGCACCTAATGGATGACCTGATAAAGATTTAGTTGAACTTATTTTTGGAATTTCATTCCCAAAAGTATCTTTCACTGCATTCAGTTCAGTAATATCTCCAACTGGTGTAGATGTCCCATGGGTATTTATATAATCAATTTTGTTTTTTGACGTTGTCATCGCCATTTGCATACATCTTACTGCTCCCTCACCAGATGGAGCTACCATATCGTATCCGTCTGAAGTTGCTCCATAACCAGTTAATTCTGCGTAAATTTTAGCTCCTCTAGCTTTAGCATGTTCGTACTCTTCGAGAACAAGCACACCTGCACCTCCTGCAATTACAAAACCATCTCTAGTTTTATCGTAAGCTCTTGAGGCTTTTTCAGGTGTATCATTATATTTCGAAGATAGTGCAGTCATTGCATCAAACATAGCTGTCATTGCCCAATGAATTTCCTCACTACCACCTGCAAATACAATATCTTGTTTACCCATTTGAATTAATTCCATTGAATTTCCAATACAGTGACCACTTGTTGCACAAGCAGAACTCATCGTATAGTTAGTACCTTTAATTTTAAAAGGAACAGCGAGTGTTGCAGACGCAGTACTTGCCATTGTTCTTGGAACTATAAAAGGTCCCATCAATTTTGGAGTTTTAGCTCTTGTTTTATCAGCTGCTAAGATAACATTTTCTATTGAAGGTCCACCTGAACCCATAACAATTCCAGTTTTAAAGTTACTTACTTCACTTTCTTCTAGTCCAGAGTCTTCGATTGCCTCTTTCATTGCAATATAATTATAAGCAGAGCCATTTCCCATAAATCTAATTGTTTTTCTATCTATGTGATCTTCAAGTTTTATATTTGGCTTTCCATGGATATGACTTTTTAAATTGTGTTCTTTATATTCCTCGGAAAAAGAAATACCTGACTTAGAATTTAATAAAGATTGATAAACTTCTTCCTGATTATTACCTAAACAAGAAACAATTCCTAAACCTGTAATTACTACTCTTCTCATTATTTAAATAATCCTACTTTTAGACCATCAGCTGAGTAAATCTTTTTATCATCTGCCAGAAGAATTCCATTTGCCAAGCCAACAGTTGTTTCACCTTTAATTAATATTCTTTTCATATCAATTATATATGTTGCCATTTTGACATTCTTTAAAACTTCTCCAGTAAATTTCACTGTGCTTACCCCTAAAGCTCTTCCTCTTCCTGGGTTTCCAAGCCAACCTAAGTAAAATCCAACCAACTGCCACATTGCATCTAAACCTAAACATCCTGGCATAACTGGATCTTCTTTAAAGTGACAATCAAAAAACCATAAATCATCTTTAATATCAAGTTCAGCTTTCATCACTCCTTTTCCAAAAGCACCCTTATTTTCATCAATTTCAGTAATTCTGTCAAACATAAGCATTGGAGGAGACGGCAATTTTGCATTACCAGGGCCAAAAAGCTCACCATTTGCACAACCTATTAATTCGTCATAATTAAAGGAATTTTTTTTCATAAATTTGTAATCTTATTACTTGATTTACCAACATTATAATATAGATATTCTTTAGAATAATTATAATTAGTAATGGCTTACGCAGAGCAATATATAGATAAACTGAGAAAATCAGGGCTTCGACCAACTAAACAAAGAATAAAAATTTGTGAGGTATTATTTGATACTGATAAAACCTTTCATTTTACAATCAAAGAATTAGCAAAAATCATTGAAAATCAAGCAAATATCAAGGTATCTTTAGCAACAGTTTATAACACTGTGCACGCATTCATTAAAAAAGGATATCTTAAAGAAATCCCTCTTAATTCATCAATAAATTATTACGATACTAATGTAACCCATCATCACCATTTTTTTGACGAAGAGGATAATAAATTAATTGATATAGACCAAGATGATGTTGATGAGATTAACATTAGAAAAAAAATACCAGGAAAGAAAATTAGATCAGTCGAGGTGATTGCTAAGATTGTAAGTGATAATCAATCTCAAAAATAATTTAATAATTTCAATACTTTAAAAATTATATTAAAATAGTTCTAAACTGTTGACATATATTTTTTAACGATTATATAAATCACACATTAGAATCATTATTAAGAATAGGAGTAAATATGTCATTAAAAGGTAGTAAAACAGAGGAAAACTTAAAAGAGGCATTTGCTGGTGAAAGCCAAGCAAATCGAAGATATCTTTATTTTGCTCAAAAAGCTGATGTTGAAGGTTTTAACGATGTAGCAGCAGTATTCAGATCAACTGCAGAAGGTGAAACCGGACACGCACATGGTCACTTAGAATATCTTGAAGAAGTTGGTGATCCTGCAACTGGTAAACCAATCGGTGAAACAAAAGCAAATCTTGAGTCTGCAATTCAAGGTGAAACACATGAGTACACAGATATGTACCCAGGAATGGCCAAAACAGCTAGAGACGAAGGTTTTGATGAAATAGCTGACTGGTTTGAGACTTTGGCAAAAGCTGAAAAATCTCATGCTGGTAAGTTTCAAAAAACTTTAGAAAGTATTTCTTAAACAAAATTTGTGGACGAATCCCTCTCGTCCACAAACACTACAATTAAAAATATGAGCAAAGAAGGTAGTACACAAGCACCTACAAGACATCCAATAAAATTTAGGGATCCAGATTTTATAAATCCTGAGAAAATTGACCAAGAGATGAGAAGAGTATTTGATATCTGTCATGGGTGTAGAAGATGTTTTAATTTGTGTGACAGTTTTCCAAAATTATTTGATTACATCGACGAAACAGAAGGTGGGGAAGTATCAGATCTTTCAAGTGACAAATTTAAACCTGTTGTAGATGCTTGCACCTTGTGTGACATGTGTTTTATGACTAAGTGTCCTTATGTACCGCCACATGAATTTGATTTAGATTTTCCTCATTTAATGTTGAGATATAGAACAGCCCAAAGAAAAAATGGTGATATTTCGAAAACTGCCAACCAATTAACCCAAATTGATAGAAATTCTAAAATAGGAATATTTTTTAGCTTTTTTATAAATTGGATCACCAACGTAAAAAATGTATTTGCTAGAAAAGTTCTAGAATTTTTTACTGGAATAGACAAAAGAGTTATTTTACCAAAATATAATAAAGAAACATTTGCAAATTATTTTCAAAAATTTAAAAAAAATATTTTACTAAAACACAAAGATAGAAAAGTTGTAATTTATTCCACATGTTTTGTTAATTTTAATAAAAAAAAAACTGGAGAAGCAGCTTTAAAAGTACTTCATCATAATAATGTAGAAGTAGAGCACTCTTATGTAGGTTGTTGTGGTATGCCTTATCTGGAACAAGCGGATCTAGATCAAGTTACAAAGCAAGCAGAGTTAGTCTCTAGAGAATTAATTAAATATGTTGAAAAGGATTATAAAGTAGTAACCTTAACAGCAAGTTGTGGATTGATGTTAAAGTTTGAATGGCCTTTATTGATGCCAAATGATGGGATAATTAAAAGACTTTCTCAAAATACTCTCGATATTGATGAGTATGTTATGGATATTGCTAATAAAGAGGGTTTAGTTGATGGCTTAAAAGAAATTGATGGAGGAGTAACAGTACATAATGCTTGTCATGCTAGAGCACAGAATATGGGTAACAAGGCAAGAGATATGCTTAAATTAATTCCAAATATTAAATTAGATGTAGTTGAAAGATGCGCAGGTCATGGAGGAACCTTTGGCATTATGAAAGAAACTCATGATATAGCAAACAAGGTGGGTAAAACTACCGCAAGCACTGTTAAAAGAAAAAATAATAAATATATGGCATCTGACTGTCCGTTGGCTGGTAAACATATTAAGCAGCTGGCTAATGACACAAACATAGTAAGTGATGAAGCTGTGCACCCAATCGAGATAGTCTCAAAAAGTTATGGATTATAGAATGTCAAAAGAACAAAAAATTATCACAAAAGATGATCTCCTTCCTTTAGATGCATACACAAAGGTTAGAAGACAAATGAGAAAAGAATTAGTTCAGTTTAAAAAAAATAGAAGAGTTCTTTTAGGGCCTTATGCAACATTTTATTTTGAATGTTATGAAACAATGATAGCCCAAGTTCAAGAAATGCTTTACATTGAAAAGGGCGGAGACGAACAAGTTGCAGACGAACTTGCAGCATATAATCCTTTAATCCCTAATGGAAAAGAATTAGTTGCCACTTTAATGTTTGAGATAGACAATCCAATTATAAGAGCAGAGTTTCTTGGAAAGCTAGGTGGAGTAGAAAATAACATATTTATAAAAGTTGGTGACGAAAAAATTTATGCAGTTCCAGAAATGGATGTTGATAGAACTTCAGAGGATGGAAAAGCATCTTCAGTTCAATTTATACATTTTAAATTTTCAGATGATCAAGTAAATAAGTTCAAAGACCAAAATAATTCAATTGAAGTAGGTATTGATCATAAAGAATATTCACACACAACTAAATTTTCAGAAGATAACATTAAAGCTCTTTCTGCAGACTTTAATTAACGATACCCCAAATTTTGTCATCTTTCAAAATCCAACCTGAGTAATCGCCCGTACTTATATTACACCATTTTTCTTCGCATTTAATAACTTTTAAAAGACGACCCGTATCCAACTTTGCCAATGGTTTTGAATATTTCGTAGGTTTTCTAAATAGAATTTTTTCAGATTTGGTGATTATAGAACGTGAATTCCTCAATTGTGAAATATGGATCCAACCACTATTTTTTTTATGATCAATAACTCTTCTGAAATTTTCTTTTTTATCGATTATTTTTAGAGGTAATTCTATCTTTCTATAAACATATTTAATTGGATAATCAAAGCTTGGACCGTATCTAACATTTACTTTTTTATTTTTTAACATCAGAAAATAATTATTTTCTTGTGCGAACGATGAAAATGATAAAAGAAAAAAAAATGAAAGTATTAAATATTTTCGCATATACATCCTTTTCTTTTTCTAAATAATACTTTTCTAAATTTAAGATTTAATAAATCTATTATTAAAATATGGGAATTTAAATTTTTACCAACATTTAAAATTGTCTTCAGAACCTCATTGGCCTGTAAGCTACCTGTAATAACTGCCGTTGATCCCAATATACCATCTGTTTCACAATCCAAAACTCCTTCTGCTGGTTCACCTTGGTAAAAACATTTTAAACAGGGACTTGTTTTTAAACTAAAATCAAATGTAAAAATATGTCCTTCAAATTTACTTATAGCTCCAATAATAAGTTTTTTTTTATATTTTAATGAAAATTTATTTAAAAGAAACTTTGCTTTAAAATTATCTGTACCATCAACAATAACATCATACTGTTTCAGAATTTTTCCTAAATTTTTCTCGTTTGCTTTGTTGCTATAAATTTTAACTTTTACTTTTTTATTAATTTTATTTATTTTTTTCTTTAAAATATTAACTTTATATTTTCCAACATCATCAGCAGTGAACATAATTTGTCGGTGTAAATTTGATAAACTAATTTTGTCATGATCCATTATTCCTATTTCACCAATACCTGCTCTACAAAGTAAATCAATGACAGGTGACCCTAAACCACCACATCCAACAACTAGAACTTTGGAATTTTGAATTTTTTTTTGACCTAAAATGCCAACTTTTTTTAAAATAATCTGTCTTGAATATCGCTCTAAGTCTTTGTTACTAAACATTTACTATTTACCAGTAGATCCAAATCCTCCAGACCCTCTGATTGTTTCTGGTAATTCATTCGTTTCTTCAATTTCTACTTTTAAAATTGGCATTAAAACCATTTGAGCAACTCTATCTTCATCATTGACAGTAAATTCATCTTTACCATGGTTAAATAAAATAATTTTTAGCTCTCCTCTATAATCACTATCAATTGTACCTGGTGTATTTAACACAGTAATACTTGATTTTGCGGCAAGACCAGATCTTGGTCTAATTTGAATTTCTGTATCTTCAGGAATTGCAATTGCAATACCTGTGGGTATCAATTTCGTCTCATTTGGTTTGATTGTTATAGGTTCATCTAGACATGCCATTAAATCCATACCTGAGGATCCATCAGTTTTATAACTTGGAAGTTTTGCTTTTTGGTTAAGTCTCTTAAATAAAACCTTTACCATTGATTAATTAAGCTCAGAGATAACTCTATCCACTATCTCAGATGCTATTAAAGATTTGTTTTTCTTTAATAACTTTTCACTTTCTTTATTTTTATAAAATATAGAAACTTCATTATCATCAGAGTCAAAACCTATTGTTTTATCTGAAATATCATTTGCAATAATCCAATCACAATTTTTTTGGTCTAATTTTCTCTTTGAATTTATTTCAAGATTTTGTGATTCTGCTGCAAATCCAATTGTAATCTTTGGTCTAAGTGAATTATGATTTGATATGTTTGATAAAATGTCAATATTTTTTTCTAACTTAAGATCTAAATTTTCACTTTTTTTAATTTTTTCACTATTGATCTCTTTAACTTTAAAATCTGCCACTGCTGCATTAAAAATAGCGACATCAGTTGGTAGATTTCTGAGAGCTTCCTTAAACATTTCTTCTGCAGTTTTAACTAAAATAAATTTAACTCCCTCAACTGGATCTAAATTTGTTTCTCCAGAAATAAGTGTTGTTTCAAATCCATTATCTCTTAATGATTTAGCAATTTCATAACCTTGTTTTCCACTTGATTTATTAGTTATAAATCTTACTGGATCTATAAACTCTTTAGTAGGTCCAGCTGTAACTAATGCCTTATATTTTTTATTTTTTTCAATATTCTTAAAATAATTTTCTATAGTCTCTAATATATATGATGGTTCTGACATTTTGCCTTTTCCATACTCTCCACAAGCCATATCCCCAATTTCAGGGCCAATTATCTTATAACCGTAACTTTTTAATTTTGATAAATTATCTTTAGTTGATTTGTGTTCCCACATTCTTACATTCATAGCTGGGACCAAAAACACCTGTTTATCAGATGCTAAAACGACAGTGCTAGCTAGGTCGTCGGTTAAACCATAACTTAATTTTGAGATTGTATTTGCTGTTGCAGGCACAATTAAAATTAAATCTGCCCATCTAGAAAGTGAAATATGATCCATTTCAGCTTCATTTTCTGCACTGAATATGTCTTCATATACTTTTTCCTGCGAAAGTGATGAAATAGACAGAGGTGTTACAAAGTTTTTACCACTTTTTGTAAGAATTGTTTTAATACTTAAATCTCTTTTTTTTAAACCTCTTATGACTTCTAAGCTTTTGTAAGCAGATATTCCACCACATATGATTAGAAGTATTTTTTTATTTTTCATGAAAAGAATTAAAATACCAATAGAGTTAAAATTACAAGAGATAATAAGCCAATAATTGATTGGTTTCTAAATGATTTCATTTCCTCTTTTTTAGTGTTTAACTCATTATACGAGTTTGAATTTTGAGGTATTTGACCACTAGCAAGGTAATTAAGTGCCTGGTTTGCTTTATCCATTACCTCAGGTAAATTTGGAAGACGCTTTAATACTTCCACAGAGTCTTTTAATGTCTCATTAATTGAATTTATAGGATCTTTAGTTTCTTTTAGCCATTTTTCTAGAACAGGTTTTGATGTCTCCCATATATTTGTTTCTGGATTTAATCTTCTTGCAACTCCTTCAACTACTACCATTGTCTTTTGTAACATAAGTAACTGAGGTTGGGTTTGCATATTAAATTTTTCTGTAACATCAAAAAGTTGTTTTAGTAACTTACCACCAGAAATATTTTTTATGGAGTGTCCAAAAATTGGCTCACCAATAGACCTTAGTGCCTGAGCAAGATCATTTACAGGTACGTTGTTTGGAACTAACCCTGCTGCAAGATGTACCTCTGCAACTTTTTTATAATCTCTTTGTATAAAACCAAATAAAATCTCAGCTAAAAATCTTTTACTAACGTTATCTAACCTTCCCATAATACCAAAATCTATGGGAACAATTTGACCACTCTCATTTATGAAAATATTTCCTTGATGCATATCTGCATGAAAAAAACCATCCCTGACAGCATGTCGTAGGAAATGTTGTATTATATCAGTGGCAATTTTTTTTGTGTCAATTGATCGTTTTTCTAACGCTTCTGTTTCTCTTATAGATACACCATTAATCCAATCAAGAGTCATTATATTTTCACTTGTATAATCCCAATAGATTTTAGGAACCTCAAAACCCACATCATTTTTGGTGTTTTCTGCGTATTCGTTGGCTGCAGCGGCTTCAAATCTCAAATCCATCTCAAGACTGGTGATTTCTTTTAGTAAAAAAACCACTTCAACTAGTTTTAATCTTTTAGTTTTTTTAACTAATGACTCAATTATAAAGGCAAAGAGCATTAAAGCATCGACCTCTTCATTGAAAATTTTTTTTATATCAGGTCTTAATATTTTTATTGCTACATCTTTAATAACTCCATTATCGTTAATTTGAGCTTTGTGTACTTGAGCAATAGATGCAGCTGCAACTGGTTCACTAATATTAATTATCGAATTATATAGTTCATCACCTAAATCATTTTTAATCATTTCTTTTGCTTTGGATTGTGAGAAAGGTGGAAGTTTATCTTGTAAATGTTCTAACTCTTTTGATAATCCATCTCCAATTATATCTGGCCTTGTTGCTAGGAACTGGCCCAGTTTAATGAATGTTGTACCCATTGATGCGAGAGAATTAGATAATTTTTCTCCCTCACTTAAATTATCAAACGACATATCTTTTTTAATAAAAGAAAAAGAAAGTAATTTAAATATTACAGTAACTATTAAAGGTGGTTTGTTAAATTTTGATACAATTGTTAAAGCATCAGATTTAGCAAGTTTTCTTCCAAGTTTAAATAAAGTGATTAATCTTTTGAACATTATATTTTCCAACCAGAATGAATAGCTACTATTCCGCCAGACAAATTTCTATACGAACAATTTTTAAAATTATTTTGTCTCATTAAATCGATCAATTCTTTCTGATTAACAAATTCTTCTATACTCTTGGTCAAATATTCATAAGGTTCTCTATCACCAACAACTGCTTTTCCAATGTGAGGAATTAATTTTGAGTAATTTTTGTATAAAAAGTCTAAATTTGAATTTTGAATTTTTGAAAATTCTAAACACAAATATCTTCCACCAGGTTTAAGAACTCTAAATGCTTCTGATAAAGATTTATCTAAATTTTTTGTATTTCGTAAACCAAAACTTATTGTATAAAAATCAAAAGTATCATTTTCGAATGGTAACTTTTCTGCCTCTGCAATAACCCATTTTATGTTTTTGTACTTTCTTAGTCTTTTTTTACCTTTTTCGATCATTTTCTCGTTCGAGTCTAAAGATGTAATTTCTCCATTCTTATCTGTAGAGTCTAAAAATAATTTTCCTAAATCACCAGTGCCACAAGCAACGTCTAAATACTTTTTGTTTTTAGTTGGGCTCATCCAATTCATAAGGTTTTTTTTCCAAATCCTATGAATTCCAAATGACATAAAATCATTCATCAAATCATATTTATCGTATACTTTATTAAATACACCTTCGACTAGACCCACTTTATTTTGAAGATTTTGTTGCATATAAATTATATTAAAACACTAATATAGTATGAAATGCCTGAATTACCAGAAGTAGAAATCGTCAAACAATCTTTGAATAAGAGTATTACAGGAAAGATTATTAAAGACATATTAATAAAAAATAGGAATTTGAGGTTTAAGATCCCAAAAAATTTTGAAAAAAATTTATTAAAAAAAAAAATTATTAAAGTAGATAGATTTTCAAAACACTTAATACTGAAATTTGAGGATAGTTCTAATTTAATGATTCATCTTGGGATGTCAGGGACTATTCATCTAATAAGTAAATCCAGCAAAAAAAATTCTATAACAAACACCAGTTTTTATCATTCTCCGTTGTTACCTAAAAAGCATAATCATGTAGAAATGAAAATTGATAACTTTAAATTAATTTATAATGATCCAAGAAGATTTGGCTATTTTTCTTATTTTAAAAGTGATGAGCAAATAAATAATAATTTTAAAAAATATGGACCAGAGCCCTTTGATCCATTGTTTAATAAAAACTATATTTTTAATTATTTTAAAAATAAAAAAAAAAGTATTAAAAATTTTTTGATTGATCAGAATTTTGTTTCTGGAATTGGTAATATTTATGCTAGTGAAATCTTATTTTTATGCAAAATCTTACCTTTTAAAGAGGTACGTTTACTTACAATAAATGAGTGCCAAAAAATTTCTCATTTTTCAAAAGTAGTTTTAAGAAAGGCAATAGATTTGGGAGGTTCAAGTATTAGGGATTTTAAAAATGTGAGTGGTAATCAGGGTTCTTTTCAAAAAAATTTTAATGTTTACCAAAGAGAAAATAAAAAATGTTTAAAATATAGCTGCAAAGGAACAATACATAAAAAATTTATTTCAAATAGGTCTAGTTTTTTTTGTAATTTATGTCAAAAATAAATAATTATTGTATTGACCCAACTAATATCTGAAGATATACACTCACGCTTATGGCGAATACGAAATCAGCAATTAAACGTACTAGAAAAATTAAAAGGCAAACAGCTGTAAATAGATCTAGAAAGAGTCGTTATAAAAGTGCATTGAAAAAAATGAACTCTATAATTGAAAAAAAGGATAAAAAAGAAGCTTTAGCATTTTTACCGAAATTAAATTCAGAATTAATGATAGTTGCAAAAACTGGAGTCATTAAAAGACAAAATGCATCTAGAAACGTGTCAAGAATTACAAAAAAAATTAATTCTTTGTAACAACCTCTAATAAGTAAAAATTTTTTTTTATACAACCTAAACGTACAATAATCTTATTAACTACTACATTTAAAAGGTTAATTTAAAAAATTACTAGATATAGATTTTGCAAGATTCAAAATTTTTAATTTCTTACCCCACTGGGTTGCAATAATAATTTTAAAAAAATTCAATCAGGAATTTATTCAATCACAAATTTTATTTATTTTTATTTTTACAAATAAAGTTATTGCAATAATTTTTCATAAGTCTTAAGTGGAATCCTCTCATGAAAAATAATTTACAAAACAATAAAGCACTAGAAAAAAAAATTGATTGGCAAAGTATAAAAAAAGAATTACGACAAAAACTTGGAAATGATATTTTTGAAAGCTGGATAAAAAAAATTGAATTAGTTGAAGAATTTCATAATTATATATTATTTTCAGTCTCAACAAGATTTATAAGAGATTGGATAGTATCAAGATATTTAGATCAAATATTACAAACAATTAAGGAATACAAAAAAGACTTGGTGAGAATTGAATTCACAATAAAAAATAATACAGAAAGTGAAATTAGTGAGACAAATATTTCATCTCAAAATTCTTTGGAAACTAATAATGATAATGTTTCATTTATAAAAGAATCTTATCTTCAATATAATAGGATAGACCCAAATAAAAATTTTGAAAATTTTATAACTGGAGGAAGTAACAAATTAGCATTTGAAGCATCAAAAAAAGTTTCCAAAGATATAGCCCATTATAATCCTTTATATTTATACGGCGGTGTAGGAATGGGTAAAACACACTTACTAAACGCTATTGGTCTAGAATTGAAAGAAAAGAATAAAGTTATGTTTATATCAGCAGAAAGATTTATGTACCAGTTTGTAAAGTCTATAAAATCAAATGAAATGGTAAAGTTTAAAGAGTACTTTAGAAATACTGATATTTTATTAATCGATGATATCCAGTTCATGAATGGCAAAGAAGCAATGCAAGAAGAATTTTTTCATACCTTCAACGCATTATTAGATAAAAATTCACAAATAATTATTTCAGCAGATAGACCACCTAACAAACTAACTAGAATTCAAGAAAGAATAAAATCTAGGTTTTCAGGGGGTTTAGTTGTAGATATTCAAAATCCTGATTATGAACTTAGATATAAAATTATTAAATCTAAAACTGAGGAATTAAAATTATCTTATTCAAATCAAGTAGTAATTTCCGAGGAGATTCAAAAATTTTTAAGCACAGAAATTAAAACTAGTATTAGAGAATTAGTTGGGGCATTAAATAGAATTGTCTCATTCACAAGAATTTATAATAAAATTCCAAGTTTGTCGGAGGTTAAAATAGTTTTAAAAGATTTGCTAAATCTTACTGAGAACAAGGTAGATATTGACACTATTCAGACAATAGTCTGCAAATTTTATAAAATTAGCAAAAATGAGATGCTTTCACCAAGAAGATCAAGATACCTTGTACGACCAAGGCAGACTGCAATTTATCTTGCTAAAATGCTAACATCTAAATCATTACCAGAGATTGGTAGATCATTTGCTAATAGAGATCACACAACTGTAATACACTCGGTTAAAACTATAGAGAGATTGAGAAAAGAGGATAGTGAACTAAATACTAATATCGATAGTTTAAAAAATAAGATCTTGTATAATAAAGAAAATGAAGTTTAGTTTAAATCAACAAGACCTTCAAAAATCTTTAAATTATTGTCAGGGTGTAATTGAAAAAAGAAGTACATTACCAATACTTTCGAATGTATTATTGGATGTAAGTAATGGGAAACTAACAATTACAGCTACTGATCTTGATTTGATTTTTATTCATCAAATCCCAAACGTAGAAATATTAGAAGAGGGCAAAACTACTTCCTCTTCATCAATTATGTATGATATTGTTAGAAAGTTTTCATCTGGAAGTAGAATTAATTTTTCTAATCCTAGTGAAAATAAATTGCATTTAGAATCTGATAAATCTGTTTTCAACTTGAATTGTATAACTGCTTCTGAATTTCCGTTAACAGATGAAAATTTTAACGAAAATGAGTTTTCTATTAAGTCAAAAGATTTACTAAAATTGTTAAATAAATGTAAATTTTCAGTATCTAACGATGAAACAAGACATTATTTAAGTGGAATTTTTTTACATCAGACAGAAGTTGAAGATAAAAATTTTTTAACAGCTGCAGCGACTGATAGTCATAGAATGTCTATATCAAAGATAAGACTACAAAATAAAGTACAATTTGATCAGATAATATTACCAAAGAAGACTATTTTTCAGCTTTGTTCTTTATTAGAGGACTATGAGGGAGAGGTAAAAATATCAAATATAAAATCAAAAATTAAATTTGAAATTAATAATAGTATATTGATATCCAAGCTTATTGATGGAAAATTTCCAAACTATGTTCAAGTAATACCTAAAGAAAACCAAAAAAAATTAGAAATTGACCTTAAATCATTTTTAAACTCAGTAGATAGAGTTGCATCTGTTTCACTAGATAAAAAGGATGGTGTTAAGTTTAATCTCTCTAAGGATAATCTTGATCTTTCTGTTAACAATACAAATAGTGGTGATGGTAAAGAAAGCTTAAACGTAAAGTTTGATCATGAGTTAGATATAAGCTTTAATTCTAGGTACTTAATTGATGTTGCATCCCAACTTGACGGAGATAACATTGAAATTTATTTAAAAGATACTGGTTCGCCAGCTTTAATTAGAGATCCAGCTGATTATGACAGTATCTATGTTGTAATGCCTATGAAAGGTTAATTCATCGAATTTAATTCACTGTATATTTTATTTTCTATGTAACTAGTGAAGTCTGTTGCATTCATTCCAGGTTTTACTGCTGGAAGAATTGAAACTATTATTGTTTGTTTTAAAGCTAATTTTCCGTTTTTTGGCCAAACGTTGCCAGAGTTTATAGCCACAGGCTGACAATTTATTTTTAATTCATCATAAATTCTTCCGACGCCTTTTTTAAAAGGGACTGTTTCTCCTGGCAAAACTCTTGTTCCTTGTGGGAATATAATTAAAGGTCTCTCAGAAATTCTTACAGAATTCTTTATTTTATCAATAAGACCTAAATTATTCTTACTGATTTTATTTCTATTAATTGATAGTGAGCCTATTTTTTTTAAATACCATCCAAATATAGGTATTTTAATTAACTCATATTTTAAAATAAATATTGGAGAATTAAAAATAGTTTGTAAGTAAAAAGTCTCAAACATTGATTGGTGTGAGCAAGCAATAAAAAATTTTTCATTTTTAATTATATTGTCTTTTCCTTTTACAATAATTTTTGTTTGTAAAATAATTTGAAGACAAAGTGCAGCCCACCTTCCCATCATTTTTCCACCAAATAATACTACTTTGTTAGGCATTATTAATGATGGAAGGAATATTATTGAAATTATAGATACACCTAGAAAGAAAAAAAATAAAAATAGAAATTTTCTTATCATTTTTGTCAAAAACTAAATTATATCTTGAAGTTTTTGTCTTTTTTTAATTATGTTTATTTTTGTACCCTTGATTAATATTTCAGCTGGTTTAGGTCTAATGTTATAATTTGAAGCTAAAGATGAGCCATATGCTCCTACATCACAAATAATAATATAATCTTTCTCATTCAATTTTTGAAATTTATTTGTAGTTAAGAATTTATCTGTAGTTTCACATATAGGGCCAACAAAATCATAAATTTTGTTAATCATTTTATTAGTTTTTTTTAATGGGATAATTTTATGTTCAGCTCCATACAATGCAGGTCGCATAAAATCATTCATAGCTGCATCTACAATAATAAAGTCTTTTTTAGAATTTTCTTTTATATAAATAATTTTTGAAATTAATATTGCGGTATCTCCTATAATTGATCTCCCAGGTTCAAAAATAATTTTTGAATTATACTTTTTTAAAAAATTTTTAATAATTTGATTATATTTTCTATAATTAAATTTCTTGTTATCCTTATTATAATCAATACCCATGCCACCACCAAGATCAATATACTCAAAATTTAATTTAGTTTTTTTTATTAATTTGTCTAAAACGTTAAGCATTTTTTGATAAGGTTTATAATCTAGGATTTGACTTCCGATATGAACACTTAAACATTTTAGATTTAAAAATTTTGAACTTTTTACATATTTAGATATTTCAATAAATGTCTTCTCATTAACACCAAATTTATTTTCTTTTTTACCTGTTGAGATTTGTTTAATTGTTTGTGCATCTGTATTTGGATTTAATCTAATTCCAATATCCACTTTTTTATTTTTAGATTTAGCTATACTTTCAATTTCTAATATTTCACTTTTAGACTCAGAATTAATTAACAAAATATTTTTATCAATTGCATAAATCAATTCTGGTCTAGTTTTACCCACTCCAGAAAAAACAATTTTTTTTGAATTTATTCCAGCTTTAAGAGCAATCATTAATTCACCTTTAGAAACAACATCAGCACCCAGTCCATTTCGTTTTATAAGATTTAGAATTTTTAGATTACTGTTTGACTTTGTTGAAAAACATATAATTGGAGAGAAGGATTTAAAACTATTTTTAAAGTTGTTAATATTTTCAATAATTTTTTTTTCAGAGTAACAAAAAATTGGTGTTTCAAATTTTTTAATTATTTTTGTAAGACTAGATTTTTCAATTGTAAAAATATTATTGATATATTTCATCTTCTTTTGGCATTTTAAATACATTATTATAATTATAAAAATTCATAACATTGTAATTTAATGATGTCTCATATTTTGGGTCATTTTTCCTTCCACATGAAATTAACAAAACTAAACATATAGAAATTAAAATTACTTTTTTAATCATAGTTATTTCTTTTTATAACTTAATATCATCTTCTTAATATTGTCGAAAGAAGTTCCTCCGTAAGAAACTTTAGAATTTACAGATTTTTTTAGTTCGAATACTTTTAGAACATCAGATGTTAAATTTTTTTCAATTTTGTTTATCTCTTTTATTGTGAGCTCTGACAATTTTTTTTTATTTTTTTCAGCATAATTTATAATTTTAGCTGTTTGTAAGTAGGCTTTTCTAAATGGATAATTTAATTCTCTAACCATGTAATCTGCCAAATCGGTTGCTGTAATAAAGCCACTTTCAGCAAGTTCAATCATTCTTTTTTTATCTGGTGAAAAATTTTTAAGAACATCATTTAATATTATTAAGGAATTTTTTAATTGATCAAATGACTTAAAAACAATTTCTTTATCATCTTGTAAATCCTTAAAATATGATAACGGCAAACCCTTTAATGTTGTAAGCATAGAAAAAAGATTCCCAAACATTAAACCTGTTTTGCCTCTTAAGTATTCTAATGGATCTGGATTTTTTTTATGAGGCATAATAGATGATCCAGTCACAATTTTGTCATTTAAATTAATAAGTTTAAAAGCATCTGAATTCCAGATTATAAATTCCTCAGCAATTCTAGAAATATGAACAGCACATGCCGAACAAGAATAAAGAAAATCAATTACAAAATCTCTATCAGCAACTGTATCAATTGAGTTTTTCGTTGGTCTATTGAACCCTAATTTTTTTGAAGTGTAAAATCTATCAATTTTAAAAGAAGTACCTGTTAATGCGGCTACACCAAGTGGATTTTCATTAAGACTCTCTAGATTATTTTTAAATCTATTTTTATCTCTATTAAACATTTCTAAGTAAGCCATTAGGTAATGAGCAAATGAAACTGGTTGTGCATTTTTAAGATGTGTGAAACCAGGCATAATTGTTTCAATATTTTTTTCTGCTTTTTTCAAAATATTTTTAATTGTTACATCTATATTTTTAACAATTTCTTTATTAGCTTTTCTTAACCAAATTTTAAAATCTGTGACTACTTGATCATTTCTTGATCTTGCTGTGTGAATATATCCAGCATCCTCTCCAATGATCTGAAACAGTCTATGTTCTATATTCATATGAATATCCTCAAGCTTATCATCAAATACAAATTTTTTTTTTATAATTTCATTTTTAATTTTATTTAAACCCCATACTATCTTATTTTTAATTTTAAAATTTATAATTTTCTGTTTAAACAGCATTTCGACATGTACGATTGAAGCTTCAATATCTTCTTTGAATAATCTTTTATCAATTGCTATTGATCCACCAACCTTTTTGAAAAGGTTTTTTGAGACCTTTTTTATTCTTGTATTCCAAATTGGCTGATTGTTTTTATTTTTACCCATGATATTTAATTATTAATAATTGTATGAAAATCATTTTTTTTAATTATCTTATAATAATATTTTACTTAATATCATCTAGCGTCTCATATTCAATAGAACGTCCAGAAATTAAGAATCTTATAGTACATAAAGACAAGAAAAAAATTAAAAATATAGAATTTATTAAATCTGAAGGTCAAAAAGTAAGTTTAAATAATTATAAATCAAACCCTTTAATAATAAATTTCTGGGCGACTTGGTGTGCTCCTTGCAAAAAAGAAATGCCATCTTTGGATAAACTTAAAACTTTAAATGAATTTAAAAATATAAATATAATTCCAATTAATATCGGTGGCGAAAATTATAAAAAATCTAAAGAGTTTTTTGAAAAAAACAAAATTGAGAATTTAGATATATTCACAGGATCTGGACCAGAGTTTTCCCAGATATTTAAACTTCGAGGATTACCCACAACTATTCTAATAGACCGAAATGGTTTTGAGATTGGAAGAATTGTTGGTTACATTGACTTTAATGATCAGTCTTTAATTGATTGGTTAACAAAAAATTTATGAACTTTTCTTTAAATACAACAATAATAAAACCAGAAAATAATGAGAAAGTTAAAAGTGCAGTAATTTTACTTCATGGATATGGAGGTGATGGTAAAGATATCTGTATGGTTACCTTAAATTGGAAAAGATTTTTAAAAAATACAGTTTTTTTATGTCCCGATGCACATGAAGTATGCAGTATCAATCCAGCAGGGTTTCAATGGTTTGATTTAAATAATGAAGATCCAGAATATACTCTTCAAGAGTCAAAAAAGGCAGAAAATGTTTTAAACAGTTATATTGCAGAAGTAAGCAAATATTTTAACTTAGAATATTCACAAATTTGTGTTTCAGGTTTCAGTCAAGGATGTATGATGTCATTAAATGTTGGTCTGACATCTGAAAAAAAATTTAGTTGTATCGTAGGATTTTCTGGAAGAATTATAAACATGAAAGATTTATCTCCAAGAATAAAAACTAAAACTGATATTCTAATGATACATGGTGAAAATGACACAATTGTCCCACCAAATAATTTACTAGAAGCTAAGGACTTTTTTATTAGAAATAAAATTAAAATTGAAACTTTAATGATTAAAAACTGTGATCATCATATACCTATGGAAGCTTCGAGTGCGGCATTAAACTTTATAAAAAAAAAAATAATCAGTTAGTAAATATTAAATATAATATTAGTTGTGTTGATAAAAAATATATTTAATGTATGTTTTAGGTATGATTGAGCTTTCTGATCAAAGTATCTCTTTAGAAAAATGTCCTGCATTAGTTTTAAATGCAGATTACAGGCCTTTAAGTTATTATCCACTTTCATTGTGGAGTTGGCAGGACTCAATTAAATCTGTTTTCTTAGATAGAGTTTCTATTGTTAGTTATTATGACAGACAAATAAGAAGCCCTTCGTTTAGTATGAAGCTTCCAAGTGTAATTGCTCTTAAATCATATATTAGACCTCAATCAAATCCTAACTTTACAAGGTTTAACGTATTTTTAAGAGATAAGTTTAGCTGTCAATACTGCGGTAGCAAAAATGAATTAACATTTGATCATTTACTACCAAGGTCAAAGGGCGGAAAAACTAATTGGGATAATGTTGTAACAGCTTGTTCTTCCTGCAATGTTAAAAAGGGAGGAAGACTTATTAAGAATTCAGGTATGACATTAAACCAATGGCCTTTTCAACCTACAACAGAAGATCTTCATAAAAATGGTAAGAATTTTCCACCAAACTTTTTACATAAAAGTTGGATGGACTATTTGTATTGGGACGTTGAACTTGAACCGTAATTAAATTTTTTCAGAGATTTTTATAGCAACCTTTGAACCAGTTTTAATTATTTTATCCATAATTGAATAAATACCTTTTTTTGTAGCACCCTTCTCGTAGGCTATATCTTTATGGTCTAATTCGTCTTGTCTAAATTTTATTATTTTTTCTTTTAAATCTTTTTCATCTACCTCTATTTGATCAATTTGACTTTTGTAATGTTCATCAATAACCTCTTCAACAGAAGCTGTACATAACATTGCTGCTTTTTTTCCAAGTATCGTTGAACCAAATCCAAGACCTAGTCCAAGCAAATCCCATAATGGAAGTAATTTTGTTGGTTTTATATTTCTTTTTTCTATTTCATCCTCAAAAAAATTTGAGTGTTCCTCTTCATGCTTTTTCATCTCACCAATAGTTTGTTTCAAGTCCTCATTTTTTACAATAGTATTTAAAGCAAGTAGTTGACCTTCATAAATTTTAATTGCACCTCGTTCTCCTGCGTGATCTACTCTTATAAATTCTTCTAATTTTTTTTTATTAGTTTTTTTCATAGACCATTGTTCTAATCGAAAAAACAACAATTAAAATTGATAAAATTGTATTAATTGCCGCTAGTGAAATTCCAAGAATTTTAAAAGTAGCATCTTTACAGTTAACAGGCATATTTTTGTTAAGAGACTCTAGTAATTTCGATTTATTTAAAATATCTGATGACCCACTTGTGCAGGCTGAAAGCTCACCAAATATACTATTTTCAATTCCAAAATGATACCCAGATAGTACGGCGCTCAAAGTAAATATCATAATTGTAACTATTAAAATTTTATCATTATTCGAATAATTAAAACCAATAAAGCTTACAAATATTGCGGTTAGGTAAGGTAACCTTTGATAAATACATAATTTACATGGTTGATACTTCAATACATACTCAATGTACAACGCAGAAATTATTGAAATTAATGACACAAAAAAAATAATCAAATAAAAATTTTTTCTATTTGGAAATAGGATCATATTTAATTAATAAAATTATTTAAAAATTTATAAATAGTATATGCAAAAATAATCAAAATAATTGATAAAATAATTGAAAATTTTAGAAGTTTTTTTTCAATAATCTTTTTCATTGTAGGTCCGAAGTTTCCAACTAAAAATGCTATTAAAAAAAAACGTGATCCTCTTGTTAAAAGAGAAATGATAATAAAATAAAAAATATTAAAGTTTATAAAACCGCTTGTGATTGTAAGTAACTTAAATGGCACTGGTGAAAATCCAGCAATTGCTAAGAGAGTTATCCAAGCTATAACACCACCTTCTGAAGAAACTTTATCTTTTAAAAATGAAGCATTATCTACACCATAGATCTCAAAAATTTTTAGGCCAATTTCATTAAAGAAGACATATCCTATAAAATACCCTAGGCAAGCTCCCAAAACTGATCCTATAGTTGCAATCATTGCAATTTTAATCCATTCATGTTTTCGAGCTATTGTCATAGGAATTATCAATACATCAGGAGGTATTGGGAATATAAAACTTTCAATGAAAGATATAAATCCCAAAATAGATTTAGACCTTTTATGGCCTGCTAGTTTAATAGTTTTATTGTACAGCTCTTTAAACATATTTTCTTTTAATATAATAAATGATTTAATACTATCAGTTAAAATATGCAAAGATTTGGGCGAATGGCGGAACTGGTAGACGCGTTGGACTCAAAATCCAATAGTAGCAATACTGTGAGAGTTCGATTCTCTCTTTGCCCACCATAAATTTATGAGTACACAAAATATTAATAATTTAGTCGAACTTTTTTTTATTAATTATAAAAAACAAAAAAAAAATAATATTCTTTTAACATCCTTAAAAGACACTAGAAATTGTTTTACATGGGAAAAAACATTCCATTCGATTAAAAAACTTTCCTCAGAAATTAAAAAATATGCAAATAAAGGTGATAGATGTTTATTAATATCTGAAAATAGACCTGAGTGGTTTATAACTGATCTTTCAGTAATGTTATCTGAAGCAATTACAGTTCCAGCTTATACAACTTATGCAGAGAAAGATTATGAATATATAATTGAAAATTGTAGTCCAAAATTAATCTTTGTTTCTAATCAAGAACAATTTAATAAAGTTAAAGAAATTATAAAAAAAAAGAGTTTTGTTACAAAAATATTTTCTTTTGAGCAATTAGATATAGATTCTGAAACTTATGTTAATGTTAATAAACTATTTTCTAATTTAGATTATCAAGATTTAAAAATTCCGGACTTATCAATTAAAAGGAATGATCCAGCTTGTATTATTTATACTTCAGGAACTCAGGGTAATCCAAAAGGAGTAATTTTAAGTCATGGTGGTATTTTAAATAATTGTGACGGAGCACTCGATATATTAAAACCTTTGTTATCAGACCAGACTAGGTTTTTAACTTGGTTGCCTCTGTCACATTCTTACGAGCACACCGTTCAATTTGTTCAAATAAGTGTTGGAGCAAAAATATTTTATGCAGAAAGTATTGATAAATTAATTAAAAATATGAATGATTGTAAACCTCAATTAATGACCGCAGTACCTAGGTTTTACCAAAATTTATTTCAAAAGATTAATGCAAGCTTTACCAAGACAACAGGTTTAAAGAAAAGTTTAATATTAAAAATGTTAGAATTGGGAACCAAAAAAATAAATAAACAATCTTTAACAATTTTAGAAAAATTAGTTGATATCATTTTAGAAAAGATTGTGAGAAAAAAAATCAAAAGTCAATTTGGAGGTGAGCTTAAAACTTTTGTTTCTGGTGGGGGAGCCCTTGATAAAGAAGTTGGTATTTTCTTAAATGCTATAGGTCTTCCTACCTTACAAGGATATGGATTAACAGAGACTTCTCCAGTTGTAAGTTGCAACCCAATTAATGATATAAGGGTTGAGACTGTAGGACCACCGTTTAAAGGGAATGAGGTAAAAATTGCCTCAGATGGAGAAATTTTAGTTAAGGGTGAGAATGTAATGTTGGGTTATTGGAATAATGCTGAAGAAACTAAAAAAGTTTTAAAGAATGGCTGGTTACATACTGGAGATATTGGAATTTTTGAGAATGGTTATCTTAAAATTACCGATAGAAAAAAAGATATTTTAATTACACCAGGTGGAGACAATATATCTCCAGTTAAAATAGAAAATGAACTGTCAAATTCAAAACTTATTGATCAATCAGTTGTTTATGGAGATAATAAACCATATTTAGTTGCTTTACTAGTTCTGTCGGAAGATAATATCGGAGCAAGTAATGATCAAATACAAAAAGAAATAGAAAATATTAATAAAAATCTTTCCAGAATAGAAAATATAAAAAAATTTTTTATTATTAATGAAAAATTTTCAATCGAAAATGGAATGTTAACTCCAACTTTAAAACTTAAAAGATATAAAATTGTTCAGAAATATAAAAATGAATTTGAAAAACTTTACTAAAATTTTTTTAAAAAACACTTTATTAATAGCCATTTATTTAACTTTTTTTAATAAATAAAAAAAATTAAAAAATAATTTTTTTTTTTTAATTTCTTCAAAAAATTATATGTTTGACATAGCTATTCAAAAAAAATAAAAATTAGTTATTAACGAATCATAAAGATTCGTTTATAAAAAAAGGGAGCTAAAGATGGCTAAAAGAAGAAAAAAAGCTGCTAAAAAGAAAACTAAGAAAAAAGCTAAGAAAAAAGCTAAAAAGAAAAAAAGAAGATAGTTTAGTATTCTTTTTAACTGATAACGCTTCTCATGGCGCTTGCGTGGGGAGCGTTTTTTTTTACTCTGTTACTGCTTGATCTATTGAACTTTCAGCTTCTTGTTTTTCCTCAATCTTTTGTACTTGCTTTTCCAAATTTCTTTTTAAAGCTTTATCAAGCTTTTTTTGAGCATCTTCTAAACTTGAACCCATTACAATCTGGAATTCTGTTAATAGTCTCTCGTAAGCCTTTTCAAATAATTGTCTTTCGCTGTAGGATTGATCAATCATAATATCATCTCCTTTATTAAGATCTCTTACTACCTCGGCTAGCTCATAAATTTTGCCTGAAGATATTTTAGCTTCATACTCCTGAGCTCTCCTACTCCACATTGATCGTTTAATTTTTGGTTTACTTTTTAATATACTCACACATTTATTTATCTGATTAATTGTAGCTAATGGTCTTAAATGAGATTGTTTATTAACTGGAACCATACCATTGGCTTTATCTTTTTCAAATTTCAGAACATATGTTTCAACATCAATACCACCAATATTAATCTTTTTCGTTTCTATAATTTGACCTACACCATGTTTTGGATAAACAACATAATCTTTTATTTTAAATAATCTTTTTTCTGTATCTTGTTTTTTTACCTTTTTGATTTCAGGTTTTTGTTCATTATTTTTAGGAATTCTAAGTGGATCAGTTTTTGTTTCAACTTTTTTTGTTTCAACTTTGTCTTTTCTTTTTGGATCTTTGATTATTTTTTTTTTGTTTAATCCTTTAGTTATTTTAGTTACTTTTTTAACTTTGGAAACTTTTCTAGTTTTGACAGTTTTTTTTGCAATCTTGGTTTTTTTTGTAACTTTTTTTTTTATCTTTTTATTATTCAAGATTTTCTTTAAAATATTTTTCATACTTATCTTTTACGTCTTTAAATTTTTCATGATCCACAGGAGGATCTTTTTTTTCACTAATATTGGGCCACAACTCCGCATATTTTTTATTAACTTCTAACCACTTACCATTATTATCATCGTTATCAGATATAATGGCCTCTACTGGGCATTCTGGCTCGCAAACGCCACAATCTATACACTCATCAGGTTTAATTACAAGCATATTCTTACCTTCATAAAAGCAATCTACTGGACATACTTCAACACAATCCATCAATTTACATTTGATGCATTTATCATTTACTAAATATGTCATGTTTTTTTTTGTCGAATTTTTTCTTTAATATCACCTACAATTTTTGGATCTAAATAAAGCAAACCAGACAATCTTCTCATTAAATTTGTTTCATACATATCGGCATCTTCATCTGAATATATAATATCCCATAGTGCCTCTATTATAATTTTTTTGTCCTTTTCATTAACATTCTTAATTTCCCTTGTAAAATCAAGAATTTGATTTGTATCTTTTTCTTTTTCTTCTGCGTCTTGTATAATTTTGTCAATATTTTCTACTTCAGCTCCCATTTCAATAATTGCATCTTTAATAATTTTTTTTTCTTTATCTGTATAATTCTCGTCAATTCTTGCTGAATGAATTAATAAACAGGCTACTGCCATTGTTGATGGATGATTGTTATCTTTTTCTGTTTTTTCTTTTTTAAAAATATTAAACATTATTTTAAGTTAAGTTGTGAAAGCACATTAAATGGATTGTCATTAATGTCCTTATTTTTATTCTTTTTAATAACTTTTCTTGATGGAATATATTTAAAGTGAAGGTTATTATCTTTCTCATAAGTTTTGTAATTCATTTTTTTTATTAATTTCACAAAATTTTCTTTATTACAACCTAACAAATTAAGCATTTCGGGAATTAACTTAATTTCTTTAATTTTATCTTCTGATTTACTATTAAAAATCATTAGAAACAACCTTTCTAAAATATCTATTCTTACATACAAATTTTCAAATTTTTCAAAACCACACAAAAGCATTAGATTTTTGTTTAATATTTTCTTTTCCTCTAAAAAGTTCAATCCAAAAGTTGGAGGTGAGAAATCCAAATTTTTTTCATTAAAGTTTTTCCATAAAAGAATTCGTAATGACACAGAACTTGGCTTAAATAACTTAAATAAAAAAACATGATATCTTCCAAACTTTACACCTAAGTTTCTTAATTTTTTTCTTTCGTCTTGGTTAAGTTTATTCAAATAATTTAAAACTTCATCCCTTTTAACAACCCCATTATTTTCATAAAGATGATAAGCTAAAGCTCTTAATTCTGAATTATTATCTTTTACATTTTTTAAATCTATTAGACTTCTTAATTCTGTTTCAATTTTATTATTTAACCATTTTTGCAAATATGTACTTAGTCTTAATTTTTCACTATTCTCTATCATGTCATCAATAATCAATTGAATTTGAGGATTTAGATAATCTGAGCCAGGAATAAGTTTAGCTATATAATTTTTGTTCCAATAGATTTTAAAATCATCTTTTAAGTCAATTAAACCAGTATCAATTATTTGGGTAATTCTTTTTATGATTTCGGGTACAACGTTTTGTCTTGCAGCTTTTTTTAAAGATTTTACATCAGCATCTAATGTATCAACCTTTAAATCTAATTCTAATTTAAGACCCTTTAAACGGCCGATATACTGCTCATTTATCATTACCTCTTCATCATTTACAATCTCTGTTTCAAACATAATATCTTGCTTTAAGCCTCTAGCTAAAACACTAGCTCTTTTATCAATAAATGTTTTTGTTAATTCTTCATGAAGTCTATCAGATAGTTTATCCTCAAGGTTTTTTGTTCTTTCTATCCAATAGTCTTGATTTTCAACCCAATTGGATTTATTTGATACATAAGCCCATGTTCTCACATTAGCAATTCTATTTGATAGTGAGTCTACGTTTCCATCTAATTTATCTAGCAATGATAGTTGTTTCTTCATATAGTGGTTTGGCACTTTTTTATCTCCACTTGTTAAAAAATTGAAAATTTTGCTCACAACATCAAAATGATGACCATAAGTTTTCTTTACAAAATCAGGAATTTGACAACATTCCCAAAGCACTTGTAATATTTCAGTATTATCTTTTATTTCTAAGTTTGGGGCTTCTTTCAAAAAATATTTTAATACCTTTTCATCTTGGCATTCACTTATTCTTTTAAGCCAATCTTTGTGTGGTCTCTCTTCTAAAGATTTTAACAATGAAACTTTATTATTAAAATTTAATTTTGAGTTTCTCCAAAAAATAGTTTGAATATCAGGAAAGTTATGTGTTTCTAATGATTCGATTTCTTCAGATCCAATTTCTTTACACTCACCAGTAGTTCCAAATATTCCATCGTTTAAATATCTCCCAGCTCTTCCTGCGATCTGACCAATTTCAGAAATATTTAAATTTCTTAACTTTTTACCATCAAACTTTTTTAAATTTGAAAAATAAACATTATCTAAATCCATGTTTATTCCCATTCCAATTGCATCTGTTGCAACCAAATAATCAACATCACCAGATTGATATAAACTTACCTGAGAGTTTCGCGTTTTTGGACTAAGTGAACCCATTACTATAGCTGCACCACCTTTTTGACGTCTTATCAATTCTGCGATTGCATAAACTTCTTCTGTAGAAAAGGCAATTACAGCACTTTTTCTTTCTATTCTAGAAATTTTCTTATGACCACCAAATGACAATTTTGATAGCCTTTCTCTATTTTTAAATTCAATATCATCATCAAGCTTTTGGATAATTTTTTTAATTGAGTTTGAGCCCATTAACATAGTGAGTTTTTCACCTCTCATATTTAATAATCTGTCAGTGAAAATATGACCTCTTTCATGATCATTACACATTTGTATTTCATCGATACCCACAAACTCTAAATTTTTGTCTAGTGGCATTGACTCAACAGTACATAAAAAATATTTAGCATTTATTGGAATAATTTTTTCTTCTCCAGTAATCAAAGCTACTTTTGATGGATCTTTTTTTTTAATTATTTTGTCATAAACCTCTCTTGCTAAAAGTCTCAATGGAAAACCAATCATTCCTGTATCAAAAGAAAGCATAGTTTCAATCGCAAGAAAGGTTTTTCCAGTATTTGTAGGTCCAAGAACTGCTGTGATTTTATTTTTTGTCATTTCTAGCTTTGGTGTGATTTTTTTTACCAATACTATATATTGTTATCTCTAAAGAACAAAAATGGGCTAAAACTAGTCCGAATCATTGAGGAAAAAGTTCTCATTTTTATTATTTAATGTTTTAAGGTTATCATAATTTAAAAAAATTAAATATATTTTTTTATGCCTCAGAAATTATGGGAAGCTGATTTTAAAACAAAAACAAAATCGAATTTATTTGATTTTGAAAAATTTTTAGCAACAAAGTTTAATTATAAATCTTATAAAAATTATAAAAAACTATTTAATTGGACAATCAAAAACCCAAAGCTGTTTTGGTCTTCAATTTGGGAATATACAAATATTAAGGGGATTAAAAACGATAAATTTTTCTTTCCAAAAGAAATAATTAAAAGCAAATTTTTAGTAAAATCCAAATTAAATTATGCGGAGAACCTTTTATCAAAAAATGATGACTCAAAAGCTGTAACTTTTATTAGTGAAAATGGATATAGAGAAGAAAAGTCATGGAAAGAATTAAATAATAACACCTTAAAATTTATTAATTTTTTAAAAGAAAATAAAATAAAAGAAAAAGATAGAATTGCAGCATATACAGTAAATCAAATTGAGACAGTTGAAGGTTTTTTAGCTGCTAGCGCAATAGGAGCTATATGGTCATCATGTTCTCCAGATTTTGGAACACAAGGTGTTATAGAAAGATTTTCCCAAATTAAACCAAAACTTTTAATCATCACTGATAGATACTATTATAATGGCAAAGAAATTAATATTATCGATAGACTACCTGCCATTCTCAAGAAAATAAAATCTATTAAAAGTGTTCTAATTATCAATTATCCAGGTAAAGAAAATTTAAACAAAAAAAAGGTAAAAGGAGTAAACTTTTTTTATTATAATAAGTTGAAAGATTCAAAAGAAAAGAAATTTCAATTTAAAAAATTCGATTTTGATAAAGAATTAGCAATTTTATATTCAAGTGGAACTACAGGCAAACCAAAGTGTATATGTCACAGAGCCGGTGGCGTTTTACTTCAACATTTAAAAGAACACAAACTTCACTGTAACGTAAAACCAGGTGATAATGTATTTTATTTCACTACTTGTGGATGGATGATGTGGAATTGGCTAATGACTTTTTTAGCATCTAAGGCCTCAATAGTTCTTTTTGATGGTTTTCCAATGTATAAAAGAAATGATTTGCTTCTAAAAATAGCTGAAAAAGAAAAAATTTCTTTATTTGGCATAAGTGCAAAATATATTGATCAATTAAAAAAATTAAATTTAAATATAAAAACTAAGTATAAACTAAAATATCTTAAAACTATTTGTTCTACTGGATCACCATTATCATCTGATGGGTTTGATTATGTTTACAAGAATATAAAAAAGAATGTTCATTTAGCGTCTATTGCAGGTGGAACAGACCTTGTATCATGTTTTGTATTAGGAAATATTTACTCTCCTGTTTTTAGAGGTCAAATTCAAAATAACGGATTAGGAATGAATACAGATGTTTTTTCTGAAAAAGGAAAGTCTTTAGTTAATAAAAAAGGTGAATTAGTTTGTAAATCACCATTCCCCTCAATGCCAATTTATTTTTGGAATGATAAAAACAATAAGAAATATAAGTCAGCTTATTTTGAAAAATATAAAAATGTTTGGCATCACGGAGATTATGCAGAAAGAAAAACTAACGGTGGATATGTTATTTATGGAAGATCTGATGCAACACTTAATCCTGGGGGTGCTAGATTAGGTACTGCAGAGATTTACTCTATTGTTGATAAATTCAAAGAAGTAAAAGAGTCTATAGTTATTGGACAGTCGTGGGATAATGATGTGAGAATCATTTTATTCATAGTTCTTAAAAAACCTAAAACACTAAATGAGATTTTATCTCTAAAATTAAAAAAGGCTATTCGTCAGAATGCATCTCCACGACACGTACCAAAAAAAATAATTGAGGTCTCAGATATTCCTAGAACAAAAAATGGAAAAATAGTTGAACTTGCAGTTAAAAACATCATTGAAGGAAATAAAATAAAAAATATTCAAGCATTAATAAATCCTTCAATTTTACAAGAATATAAAAATATAGAAGAGCTTAAAAAACCATAATTATATTTAAATTTATATAGACAATAATATTTGATTGTTATTAAATAGTAATAATAACTAATAGATTGGAGTAAATATGTTTAAAAAATTATTTAAAAGTTCTCTAATGATTTTATTCTTGATGATTGGTTTATCAGGGAAATCATTTGCACAAGAACTTAAATTTTTTACGATTGGTACAGGTGGTACTGCTTACACTTACTATCCAGTTGGAGGTATGATTGCTAATGCAATTTCAAAACCTCCAGGATCTAGAGAGTGTGGTAAAGGTGGAAGCTGCGGAGTACCAAATTTAATAGCATCAGCTGTTTCATCAAGAGGATCGGTTGATAATGTGAATGCAATAATCTCAGGATTAAGAAACTCAGGTTTTGCACAATCAGATGTTGCTTATTGGGCATATACTGGCACAGGAACAATGGAAGGAAAAGAACCTGCAAAAGATTTAAGAACTATTGCAGCTCTTTTTCAAGAACATATACATTTAGTAGCACTTAAGAAAAGTAATATTAATTCAGTAAAAGACTTAAAAGGAAAAAGAGTTTCACTAGATGAACCTGGATCTGGAACATATGTTGATGCAAAATTAATATTAGAGTCTAATGGATTAAGCACAAGTGATGTAAAAGCTGAAGCTTTAAAAGGTAAAGCTGCAACGGATGCTTTAAGAAATGGAAAAGTTGATGCAATTTTTGTTGTTGCAGGCTATCCAACTGGTGCAATTGTTGAGCTAGCGTCTGCAGTTGATATTAAATTAGTACCAATTGATGGTGCAGGAGCTAAAGCACTAACCTCAAAATATGGTTTTTTCTCAGAAAGCCCAATTCCTTCAGGAACTTATGAAGGTGTGGATCAAGTTAATACTGTAGCAGTAGGTGCTCAATGGTTTACGTCAGCTAAAGAAGATAGTGAATTAATTTACCAAATTACAAAGGCTTTATGGAATAAAGAGTCAAGAAAGCTTATGGACGTTGGTCATGCTAAGGGAAAAACTATAACACCTGATACAGCTCTTTCTGGAGTAGGTGTACCACTACATCCTGGTGCAGAAAAGTTTTATAAAGAAGCAGGACTTTTAAATTAAATCTTAAAAATCAATTTGCCCTAGATCAATTAGATCTAGGGCATTATTATGTCTCAATTTAATATTTCACCAGATGAAGTTGCAAAACTTGAAGATAAATTTGAGATAAAAAGTAATGAAAGAAAGTTAAAAAATTTCTTAAAAAAATTGACCTTTGTTGCTTTGGTTACAATGTCAATTTACCATTTTTATGCTTCAGGATTTGGAACTATAAGAGATATTCTTCATAGAGGTATTCATATTTCTTTTGTTGTTGGTCTTGTATTTTTATTTTATGGATGGAAAAGTTTTACAGATAAACAATCTAAAAATAAAGTTCCCATAATAGACATTTTTTTTTCTATATTAGTTGTTGTAACCGCACTTTATTTGCCATTATTGCCCCCAGAAATATTAGCTAGCAGAGTCGGAAATCCTTCCAACACTGAAGTTATTATGGGTTCAATTCTTATTATTTTAACATTAGAGGCTGCAAGAAGATCAATAGGATACACACTACCATTAATATGTATAATATTTATGATTTTTGCACTTTATGGTCCTATTTTTCCTGGAGCTTTAAAACATGGTGGTAGTAGTTGGGCTGGTTTTGTAAATCATATTTATATAACCAATCAAGGAATTTATGGAATTGCTGTGGGTGTCATGGCTCAATATGTATTTTTATTTATTCTATTTGGTGTCCTTGCAACAAGAATAGGTTTAGGTCAATTATTTATTGATTTAGCGATGGTAATAGCTGGAAGATACTCTGGAGGACCAGCAAAAGTTGCAATTTTTTCCTCAGCTTTTCTTGGAACTATATCTGGCTCTTCAATTGCAAACACAGTTACAACTGGTTCTCTTACAATTCCAGCAATGAAAAAAGTTGGTTACCCTCCACATTTTTCTGGTGCCGTTGAAGCCACAGCTTCTACTGGAGGACAAATAACTCCACCTATTTTAGGAGCTGCAGCTTTTATCATGGTTGAATATTTAGAATTACCCCTAAGAGATATTTTGGCGGCAGCATTAATTCCTGCTTTACTTCATTATTTTGGAATTTTTGTAATGGTTCATTTAGAGGCAAAAAAATTAGGTCTGAGAGGTTTAAATGAAAGTGAAGTTCCAAAATTTTTTAAAATAATAAGAGATAATTGGCTAGCAATTGTTCCTTTAATTTTATTAGTATATTTAATTTTGATTGGTCGGACTCCAGATTACGCCGCAGTAAATGGTATCATTGCTTGTGTAGTGATTGGATTTATAAGGAAAAAAAATAGACTAACTTTTAATGATTTATTTGATTGCCTAGCAAGAGGCGCAAAAAATACTTTAGCAGTTGGGGCAGCTGCTACTTCAATAGGTATAATAGTTGGTGTAGTTACATTAACAGGAGTCGGATTTAGATTAGGATATGTAGTAATACAAACAGCGGGAGATATTGGTGGCTTCTTCTTAAATTTTTTACCATTTAATTATTTTACACTTCAAGATCTGACGTTATTTTTTTCTTTAATATTAATTGCAATATCATGCATATTCATGGGTACAGGAGTTCCAACAACTGCAACTTATATAATTCTTGTTGCTGTTGCAGCGCCCGCTCTTACTCAATTACAAATTGAACCAATAGTTTCTCATTTTTTTGTTTTTTATTACGGGGTTTTAGCAGATATAACTCCACCAGTTGCCCTTGCAGCATATGCTGCAGCCGGTATTGCTGGATCAAATCCATTTACTACTGGTAATACAGCTTTTAGATTAGGTATTGCAAAAGCACTTGTTCCCTTTGTGTTTGTCTATTCACCATCATTGTTGTTGGTTGCACAAGGATTTAATTTTTATGACTTCTTTATAACTTTAATATCCGCAATGATCGGAATTGGATTAATTGGAATTGGTTTCACGGGATATTTATTTAAATCAGTATCTACGTTTCAAAGATGGTATCTTGGAATTATTTCATTATTATTTATTGCACCAAGTTTAAGTTCATCAATCATAGGCTTAGTTTTAGTGTTACCAGTGTTTTTGCTTCAATTAAAAAAATAAAATTTATCCACCTAATCCAGCATTTGGAAGCGGTCTTCTTAAAATTTTCCAAATTCCAACAGCACTAGCAACAAGTTTATTTTTGCACTTTAGTTTACAATTAATGAATACCATTGATTTTGTAACTTTTTGAATTTCAACTGTTCCTAATAGTTCATCTCTCAAGTTAGAGGGAGCTATAAATTTGATATCTAACGAGATAGTTACACAAGGTTTATTGCCACTTGCTTTGTGACAAGCAGTTCCTGCTCCAGCATCAATTATTGTACATATATAACCACCATGGGTTATCCCAGCTTTATTTAAATGTGTTTTTTTGATTCTTGTTTTAAACTCAAATTTTTTTTTGCTTATAGATCTAAATAACAAACCACCATTATGTTTCATGTAACTTGGTTTATTACTTAATTGTTCAAATTTTTTCATTAAAGTATTATTGCCATAATTAATAAAAATAACAAAACCAAACAAAAGAAATATATTACAGATTTTTCAAGTGATATTTTCATTTATCCTTTCGTTTTGGTGCGCCTGCTAGGAGTTGAACCCAGAACCTCCTGGTCCGTAGCCAAGCGCTCTATCCAATTGAGCTACAGGCGCAATTTGTACAGTTTTTATACATAATTAATAATGTAAATTATTTTTTTAGCAAATATTGATATATATATAATAAAAAAATGAATTTAGATTTATTAGTTCCAGACATTGGAGATTTTGAAAACGTTGAAATAATTGAAGTGCTTGTAAAAAAGGGCGATAAAATCAACAAAAATGACCCCGTCGTAACACTGGAGAGCGATAAATCGAGTGTTGAAGTACCATCAAATTATGAGGGTACAGTAGAAAATATAAAAGTTAAAATTGGCGACAAAGTTTCAAAAGGTGATTTGATATTATCACTATCTTCAGACAATAAGGATGAAGAGGAAAAAAATACTAAAACTTCAAGTGATAAAATCCCACCTTCAACAGAGAAGTTAATTGAGGAAGCTGAAACTGCTACAAAGCCTGATATCAAAGCTGAAACAAAAGTTGTTGAGCCAAAACAGATCAAACAAACTAGACTAATAAATGAAGTTAAGATGGTTAGTAGTAATGATGATATTGATCCTGTTGAAACAAAAGAATGGTTAGACTCTTTAAGCGCAGTTTTACAAAATGATGGTTCAGAAAGAGCACATTTTTTAATAAAACAATTAATTGATCAATCCTATAAAGCTGGATCAAAAATTCCTCATACTCAAACTACTCCATACGTAAATACTATACCTCCTGAGGAAGAAAAAAGATCTCCTGGAGATCAAAATATAGAACGTAAGTTAAGATCATTTATAAGATGGAACGCTGCAGCCATGGTAGTGAGAGCAAATAAAAAATATCCTGAACTCGGTGGGCACATTGGAACATTTGCATCTGCAGCAACATTATATGATGTTGGAATGAATCATTTTTGGAGAGCAAAAAATAATAAATTTGGAGGTGATCTAGTATATTTTCAAGGTCATAGTGCGCCTGGTATGTATGCGAGGGCTTTTCTTGAAGGAAGATTAAATGAAAAACAATTAGATAGATTTAGACAAGAGGTAAAAACAGGTGGGCTTTCATCGTATCCTCATCCTTGGCTAATGCCTAATTTCTGGCAGTTCCCAACTGTTTCAATGGGTATTGGTCCAATGTTAGCAATATATCAAGCAAGATTTATGAAATATCTTATTAATAGAGGATTAATTAAAGACGAAGGAAGAAAAGTCTGGGCATTTCTAGGTGATGGAGAAATGGATGAGCCCGAGTCTCTTGGTGCAATAGGGTTAGCAGCTCGTGAAAATTTAGACAATTTAATATTCGTTGTTAACTGCAATTTACAAAGATTAGATGGTCCAGTTAGAGGAAATGGAAAAATAATTCAAGAATTAGAGGGAATTTTTAGAGGCGCAGGTTGGAATGTTTTAAAAGTTATTTGGGGTTCTTATTGGGATACTCTTTTAGCAAATGATAAGACAGGACATTTAGTAAAAATTATGAATGAGACAGTGGATGGTGAATATCAAGCTTTTAAAGCAAGAAATGGACTTTATGTTAGAGAGAAGTTTTTTGGAAAATATCCTGAAACAACTGAATTAGTTTCATCGATGTCTGATACCGATATTTGGCGATTAAATAGAGGAGGTCATGATCCTCATAAAGTTTATGCTGCTTATGATAAAGCGGTCAACCACAAAGGAAGTCCCACAGTTATTATTGCTAAAACGATTAAAGGTTATGGTATGGGAAAAAGTGGAGAAAGTGTAAATACTACTCACCAGCAAAAAAAATTAGATGTTGATGATTTGATGTATTACAGGGATAGATTTGATGTTCCTTTAACAGATGCCCAAGTCAAAAATATTGAATATTTCAAACCAGACGAAAATTCAGAAGAAATAAAATATTTAAAAAAGAGAAGGATAGAATTGGGTGGTTTTATTCCAGAAAGAACATCTTACTCAAAACCAATTAAAGCTCCGAGTAAGGATATTTTTGATTTTATGAAGACTTCTACTGGTGAAAAAGAAATGTCTACAACAATGGCACTAGTCAGAATGCTAACTAATCTTTTGAGAGATAAAAATGTTGCTCCTAAATTAGTTCCAATTATTCCAGACGAAGCTAGAACTTTTGGAATGGAAGGTTTCTTTCAAAAAATAGGAATTTATGCTCACGAGGGTCAAAAGTACGAGCCAGAAGATTCTGCACAACTTTCTTCTTACAGAGAAGAAAAAAGTGGTCAAGTTTTAGAAGAAGGTATTACAGAGGCAGGATCTATGTCATCTTGGATTGCTGCAGGTACTGCTTACACTAATCATGACATTGAAATGATACCAATTTATCTTTTCTACTCTATGTTTGGCTTTCAAAGAATTGGAGATTTTGCTTGGGCAGCCGGCGATAGCCAGGCAAGAGGTTTTTTAATTGGCGCAACAGCAGGAAGAACAACTCTTGCAGGAGAAGGGCTTCAACATCAAGATGGGCATAGTCATTTACTCGCATCTACAATTCCAAACTGTATATCATACGATCCTACATTCCATTATGAATTAGCCGTGATTTTTAGAGAAGGTTTAAGAAGAATGCATGAAAAAAATGAAAATATTTTTTACTATATTACCACAATGAATGAAAATTATTCTCATCCTGAAATGCCAAAAGATTGTGAAGATGGAATTCTAAAGGGAATGTATAAAATAAAAGAGTCATCAAGTTCAAAAGAAGCTAAGATTCAATTGTTGGGATCTGGAACAATACTTAGAGAAATGATGGCGGCATCAGATATACTCAAAAAAGAATATCAGGTAGACAGTGAAGTTTGGAGTGTCACAAGTTTCAACGAGTTAAGAAAAAATGGAATAGAAGTTGAGAGACAAAACTTATTAAACCCCTCAGAAACAAATAAAAAATCGTATATAGAGGAGTGCTTGGGAAAACAGCAAGGACCTATCCTTGCAGCTACTGATTATATGAGAATTAATGCAGATCAAATAAGATCTTTCACAAAAAAAAGCTTTTATTCTCTAGGTACAGACGGATATGGAAGAAGCGATACAAGAAAAAATTTAAGAAGTTTTTTTGAAGTAGATAAAGAACATATAGTTGCTTACAGCCTTAGTGTTTTAGCCAAAGAGCAACTCATCACTTCAAAGTATGCTGAAGATGCAATAAAAAAGTATAATATTGATAAAAATAAACCTATGCCAACAAAAATGTAAATGTCTGATCAATCCATCAAAACATCTGCAAGTCCAAAAGTTAGGAAGTTTGCTAGAGAATTAGGTGTTGATATAAATAGTGTCAAAGGTTCAGAAAGATTAGGCAGGGTTGTAGAAAAAGATTTAAAAGAATTTGTTTCATCTAACATTAATCAAACATATGATCCAAAAGATAGTAAAAATGAAAAAGTAATCAAAAGTGAATATCAGCATTCAGATTTTGGAAAAATTGAAGTTAAAGATATCCCTAGAGTAAAAAAAATTGCTGCTCCTCATTTAGTCAACTCTTGGACTAACATTCCACATGTAACAAATCATGACGAAGCTGATATTACTGAGATGGAAGAGTTTAGAAGTTCACTTAAAGATAATTACACTAAAGAAAAAATAAAAATTACTCCATTAGCATTTATTATAAAAGCGTTGGTAATATCGCTAAAAAAATTTCCATCTTTCAATTCATCAATTGATGATATTGAAAATGGTAAAATTACATTTAAAAAGTATTTTCATATCGGCATTGCAGTTGATACCCAACATGGACTTATGGTCCCCAAGATTAGAGACGCCAATCAAAAAGATATAAAAGAGTTAAGTAAGGACTTAAAAAAAGTAAGTGATGATTGCAGAAATTTAAAAATTGATAAAAAAGAATTTTTTGGAGGATCAATGACTATTACTAGTTTAGGTGGAATTGGTGGATCATTCTTTACACCAATAATTAATTTTCCTGAAGTTGCAATCCTTGGAATTGGCAGAAGCTATAAAAAACAGGTATTTATAGATGGAAAATTTATTCCAAGAACTATGTTACCTTTATCACTC
>CACGYL010000011.1 GCA_902577285.1 uncultured Pelagibacteraceae bacterium
GTCATTAATAAATTTTGATTTTTCAAGATCTTCAAGAACAATATCAATTAAATTTGATACATCATTTTTTTTTATGTTTGGGGTTCTTGAAGTAAGGTATTTTTTTAACAAATACGTTCTCAATTGTTGTTTTGATGGAGCGAATTTTTCAACATAATTAAGTGCAAAATTTGTCATCTCCTCAACAGTGACCTCTAATGACTTTTTTTTATTTTTTATAGGAATCATTTGCTTATTTAATATAATATAAAAATATTATGATTGAACAAATAGCAGCTTTTTTTACCATTGAGATGATCTATTTATGGTTAAATATAGGTGTAATACCCTTCTGGTTAATTCTGATTATTTTTCCACAGTCAAAGATTTGTGGATTATTGGTTACTTCTGTGTTCCCATTTTTAATTTTAACGGCTGTATATGTTTATCTGGGTTATTATTTCTACATTTCTGGATATGATTTTGATTATAATTTTACGCTGTACCTTGGTCTGTACGACTTGAGAAATCTTTTTGAAGCTGAAGCTTTTTTGATAATGTTTTGGACACACTTTTTAGCAATAAACTTATTTTGTGGAGCGTGGATTATGAAAGATAGTCAAAAATTATTTATGTCTAGATATATTGTCTTCATTCCAATAATAATAACTTATTTTATTGGTCCTTTAGGTTTAGTTATTTATTGGATAATAAGAATGTTCTTCGCCAAAAGAATTAATTTGTTAGATTAAAAGATAAATTACTTTACTACTTTAAAGCCTGAATTTTGCATTGATCCAAAACCTCCATCAACATGGCAAATATTTTTAAAACCCATACTTTGTAAAGTTTTTGTTGCTAATGCAGATCTTAGACCCCCAGCACAAAACAGAACCATTTCCTTATTCATATCAATTTTACCATCTTTAAAATATTGACTATCTGGATCCATCCAAAATTCCAGCATTCCTCTTGGTATGTGAGAAGACTTTTCTATTCTTCCTAGTCTCTCTAATTCTCTTACATCTCTGATATCGATAAGGTTGCATGAATCGTTATTTAATTTTTCTAGAGCTTCCTCTGGTGATATGGTTTTAATTTCCTTTAAAGCTTCTGCGACTAAAGTTGATGCTGATTTTATTGCCATTAATGTTTATTACACTAAATAAAAAATATTACTATATAAATTAAATAAAGGTTATCAAATGAAAGCTCCAAATTTTAAGTTATCATCTACTTCAGGCAAAACTGTTGAATTAAATAAAGTAAAATCAAAATTTATCATCATCTATTTCTATCCAAAAGATAATACAAGTGGATGTACAATTGAGACAAATGATTTTAATAAACTTTTGAGTAAATTTGAAAAACTAGGATGCACTATTTTTGGAATATCTAAAGATAGTTTAGAAAGTCATGAAAAATGGAGCAAAAAACTTAATTTAAAATTCGAATTATTAGCAGACGAAGATAAAACTTCTTTAAAAGCTTATAAAACTTGGGCCAAAAAGAAATTTATGGGTCGAGAATTTATGGGTACAATAAGAAGCACTTTCATAATCGAGAAAAACAAAATCATCAAAGAATGGCGAAATGTTAAAGCCGCAGGCCACGCCGCAGAAGTTTTAGATTTTATTAAAAATTACTAAAAAAAAGGCCCCTATTAAGGGGCCTTTTGTTAACTATAGAGAGAGAGATAGTTATTCTTTAGTCTCTTATTGCGTATGCAATTACACCAGACTCTGAAACGTCAGTTCCAAGTCTTTCTGCTTCTTTACTCAATCTTATACCCATTGTACCTTTCATAATTCCCCAAACTATTAGTGAAACTATAAATACAAACGCATTGATTGATATTACTCCAAGAAGCTGCGCACCGAATGATGCATCACCATTTGTAAGTGGAACAGCTAGTGTACCCCATACTCCAGCGAATAAGTGAGCTGGAATTGCTCCAACTACATCATCGATTTTAAGTGAGAATAATAATTTAGTTCCGAAGACAACTATTAGTCCACCAATTGCACCTATAAGAATTGCTGCTAGCGGTGAAGGCATTAGTGGTTCAGCTGTAATTGCTACTAGACCACCAATTGCTCCGTTAAGCATTTGTATAACGTCAGTTTTGCCTGCCATTAATCTAGTTACTGCTCCAGCTGCTAATACACCACCACAGGCTGCTAAATTTGTATTAATGAAAATATTTGATACAGCAACTGCATCATCAAATGTTCCCATTGCTAATTGTGATCCACCATTAAATCCGAACCAACCTAGCCATAAAATAAATACACCAACTGTAACTAATGGTACAGATGACGCTGCAAATGGCTTCATAGGTTTTGCTGCTCCAGATTTATCAAATCTACCTGTTCTAGCTCCCAAAAGAATTGCCCCAGCTAAAGCTGCTGCTCCTCCAGTTGAGTGAACAAGAGTAGAGCCAGCAAAATCAGAGAAACCTGCAGCTGCTAACCAGCCACCTCCCCACTGCCAACCCATGACGATTGGATAAATTATTCCTGAAAGAATCGCTGCAAATAAGAAGAACGGCCATAATTTAATTCTTTCAGCTAATGTTCCAGATACAATCGAAACTGTTGTTGCACAGAATACCATTTGGAAATACCAATCTGATCCATCAGCATAGCCAGTATCAACTGAACTTGCATCAGACCATGGTGTAAAACTACCAATGTATCCACCCTCAGGAATTCCGTAAGCTAAATTATATCCAACCATCCAGAACATAATTCCAGCTATTGAAAATAATCCGATATTTTTGGCACATATTACTGATACACTTTTTGATGTTACCATTCCTGATTCAAGCATGGCAAATCCAGCTGCCATAAACATTACTAGAAAACCACAGACCAAGAAAAGAAATGTATTGAATATGAAACCTACTTCAGCTGAAACTGTTGTTTCAGCGTAACCAGCACTAGTCATATTTAATAAGAAAAATATACTTACTAATGGACCAACCAGTTTTTTAAAAAGTTTAACCATTTCACCTCCGTTTAATTAAAGGTGTTCTTATAAATTTATTAAATTTAAAAACTAATGATAGTTAGGAAAAATAGGTATGCAGTAAGCGCATGTAGTAACAGCCTTTTTCAAGTTTTTAAGCTTAAAAAAGGCTGTTAAAAAAAGTTTATTTGTTGAAAACTTCTTTAAGTGCTTTTGCAGGTAAAAATTTTACCTTTTGAGAAGCTGCGATTTGGATTTGTTCTCCAGTTCTTGGATTACGACCAATTCGGGCTTTTCTTTTAGCCACTTTATATGTACCAAAACCAGCAATTTTCACATTATCATCGCCTTTTAAAGCATCTAAAATAGTGTTGGTAATTGTATCAAAAGTACGCTCAGCATCAGCTTTACTTTGATTTAACGACCCAGCTAGTTTTGCTATAAGTTGTTTTTTGTTCATTTTAGCTCCGGTTTTAAAGGTTAAATATACATACTTAACAAAATCATTGATAATTCAAGCTTTTTTTTTGTGTCTAAAAAAATTTTTGGCACAACATATAGTTGTAAAAAAACGTTGATTTATATAGCTTTTTTAACTGTCAAAAATGCCTTTAAAATAAGCCTAAATCTTTAAGGTCGTTGAAAGTCGCAAAAAACATCAAAGTTAACAATAAAAACATTCCGATTCGAAAAAAACCCTCTTGTGTTTTTTGGCTTAACGGCTTTCCTAATACTTTTTCGAAAGCATAAAACATTAAGTGACCACCGTCTAAAAGTGGGATGGGAAATAGATTAATTAAACCTAAACTAATTGAAATATAAGCCATCATGCTAATAAATGGGAGTATTCCAAACTCTGCAACTTGACCCGAAATTTTTGCTATTCTAATAGGCCCTCCTAATTGAGAACTGTCTCCAGAGCCAGTAATCATTGAACCCATATATTTAAGAGATGAAGTGGTAACAAAGTAAACTTCCTTAACAGACTCAATTAATGCCCTGGCTGGTCCTAATTTTTTATGGTTTATTTCGTTGTTATATGGACTAAGTTTTATGCCAATTATTCTTTTGTTAATTTTGTTTCCTAGATTATCAACTCCAGCAACAATTTTTGGTTTTACTTTTAATAATAATTCTTGATCATATCTAGAAACTTTAAAATCAACTATTTCAGATGTTGACATTAAAATTAGTTTAGAAACATCAAGAATACTCTCTACTTTGTTATTATCTATTTCAAGTATTACGTCATTTTTTTTCATTCCAGCAATTTCTGCAGGGCTGTCTTTTTGAACTTCATCGATAATTGCTGGGGTAAAGTCTTTTCCTGCAAACATATATATGAATAAAAAAATAAATATTGCTAAAACAAAGTTTGCAATTGGACCTCCTGCAACAATCAATGATCTTTGATATAACGGTTTTGTAACAAAAAGCTTTTCTTGATCTTCTTTATTATATTTTTTTAAAAGTTCTTCTTGATCAGCCTGAGAAAAAACATTTCGATCTCCAAAAAATTTAACATATCCACCGAGGGGTATCCAACAAATTTTCCATCTTGTTCCAGATTTATCATTCCATCCAAACACTTCTTTTCCAAAACCTATAGAAAAGTCAGTTACTCCAACACCATATTTCTTAGCAAAATAGTAATGTCCATATTCATGAATAAAAACAACTACAATGATCAATACAATAAATGGCAAAATAAAACTCATAATTTTTTTATAATATATTTATATAAACAGGATGTAAATAATGGTTTAATTTAGTCTCCAAGTTAAAATAGGTAGAAATGTTGCAACAATAAATGAGCAAAAAAGCAAGGATTGTGAGACAAATATAGGCAAAAAGTCTAGAGGCAATATTATTCCGAACAGAATTGATTTTGAAAAGTCAGGGCTTGGGAATAAAAGGATTCCTCCAATTAACCCAACAATGATAGCCACATATGCATTTTTTTCAGTAAATTTTTTGGAATAAAAACTATAAAAAACACTTAGTACAGCTGCACAACAAAATAAATCAGCTAGTAAAAATAAATATAAAATACTTATTCCTTTTGATGCCACGAAAAAAGAAATTAAAGAGATTAAAATTATTATTTGCTTAGATAGTTTTAAATAATCACCTTTGAATTTGATAACTTTATTTCCATCAACAATTATTAAACTAGAAATAGCATTTACCAAAGTATCTATGCTACTTACTGTTAATGAAATAGCTAAAATTATTATTATAATTGATATAAAAAGAGCATTTTCTTTTAGAAGCAAAGAAAAAAATGCTAGATCAGGAATAAGATTTGAATTTTGAGAAGTTGCAATTAACCCTGTAAATCCCATCAAAAATATAGTTGGTAAAATAATTAAAAATGAAAAAATTAGACTACTTTTTAAAACTTTATTGTCTTTAGCTGCATAAACTCTTTGCCAATTACCTTGATGAAAAAGATTTGTTGCTGCAACAGCTATAAAAAAAGTTAGACCTGCAGTAAAATTTGGCAAATAGTTAAAGCTTAATAAATTAGGTTTATTTTGTTTGATAAATTCAAAGCTAAACTCATCAGAATTTAAAGATATCAAATACGAAAATGATATAATTAAAAGTAAACCAAAAACTATAAACTGAATATTATCTGTAAATATTGAAGCTCGTAATCCACCATATAAAGTATATAAAAGAGAACTAATTATCACAATAGATGCTGTTATCCATAGATCTGTTCCAGATATATAATTGATTAATATAGAGACAGCTGTCACCTCTGCTATTAAAAAAATGGACATATAAAAAATGGATAAAAATAAAATCAGTTTAAATAATTTTGAACCAAATCTATGTCTTACAACTTCAATTAAAGATTTGCTTCTTGGGTATTTATCTCTAAATTTTTTTCCCAAGTATATAAGAGTGAAAAGAGGAAATGCTGTTCCTAAAGAATATCCGATAACTGCCCCTATACCTCCCCATGTAGCAGCAGATGCAGGACCAAATAATATCCATGCACCCAAAGCAGATGCGACCAAACTTGCTGTTAAAGAAAAAGTACCAACAGATCTACTTGCAACTAAATAATTATTAAGCCCTTGATACTTTTTAGAGTAAAGAAGTCCAATTATTACAAAAACAATACTAATTGCTAAAGTTAATATTATCGCTGAAGATTGACTAATGATATTTATTTGTTCCATTTTTCCCTTTCTGAATTACCGGACAGGTTCATTGGGTTTTTCTCAGCCTATACTGGCACCCCATGTGTCAATATAAAGTATTTTTTTTATTTTAAAAATACATATATTCACAAAATGTTTAAAAGAATTTTAATACTTACTATTTGCATATTTGCATTAGGTGCGAATGCAATGGAAAAGAAAACAACATTTAACCAAGAATTGTTTAATAAAGCTCAATCAGAGGGGAAAGTTATAGTGATTAGTTCTTGGATAGAATATTGTTCATCGTGTGCAAGACAAATGAAAATATTACAAACAGCCAAAAAGGAAGGCGAATTAGAAGATATTAACTTTGATAACATTGAGTATTTTTCATTTGATGTAATGAATAAAGATATTGCCGATTCGTTTAATGTGCTTTACCAGACTACTCTATTAATTTTCAAGGATGGCAAAGAAGTCTATAGAAGCATCGGCGAAACTACAGAAGATTTAATTTATTGGGCTTTAAAAGATACAATTTAAAAAATTTCATAAGTTTCTAATATTATTCATTTCTTACAAGTGGATAAACTTTTGGACTTAAGTATTTAAAATTTGTTAATACTATAAGAGCAAGTGTTGTAAAGCCAACACCAATTATAACATATAAAAATATTTCAAATTCAAATAACCAGTTGAGTTGAAAAATATTTTCAATAACAAACCTCGATGCTATTACAGAAAATATAGTAGAAAATAATATTATAGATAAAAAAGATATTATGAATTCAATAATTGAGGACATAATAATTTCTTTCTTTGAGAAGCCTAAAATTTTAAAAATAAGGTTTTGAAATGTTTTGATTTTTCCTTGAACAATAATTGCACTTGAAATCACAACTAAACCAACAATAACAGTGACAGCTGAAATTATACTTACTGCAATAAATACTTTATTAAGTACATTTGTTACTTTTGACAAATAATCTGAAATTTTTATTATTGATACGCTTGGAAATTGATCCAAAAAATTTACTTCATTAAAATTTTCAGTATTTTTAAATTTTATAGTAGAAAGGTACTCATGTGGAATATTTTTTGCAAATTGAGGATTAAGTAACATTGCAAAGTTAATACTTAAATCTTGATAATTCACCATTCTAAAATTAACTACTTCTCCTTCAATTTCTCTTCCATAAATTCTTAGTGTAAACATGTCACCAATGTTAACTCCAAAGTCTTTTGCGACTTTGCTATCTAATGAAATTTGTAATTTGTTAGGTTGTGAATTATCCCACCAACTACCCTCTAAAATTGGATTATCTTTTGGAATTGTGTCAACCCAAGAAACTCGTCTATCATTCATTATTACCCAATAACTATCATTAGTAGTTGATATATATGTGTTTGGGTCAATTCCATTAATTTTAACAATCCCAGCTGAAACCATAGGAACAATCTCTATTACAGCGTCTTTATCTATGTCATAAATGACTTTTTGAAATGAATCTTTTTGATTGTTTTGTATCCCTAAGAAAAAATAATCAGGCGCAATGTCTGGAATTGACTTTGCTATTTCTCTTTTAAAGTTAGAGCCTACAAATGATAATGTAAGCAACAATGTCATTCCTAGTCCAAGAGACATAACAGTTATTGGCGTAATACTTTTTGATTGTGTGATATTTTTAATTGCTATTTTTGAAGAAATTCCAAGATTAATTAGATTATTCCTGAGTAATAATATTATTAAACGGGAAACATAAAAAAATATCGCTAGACATACAAAGAAGGAAGCAAAATAAATAAAGCTGTAATATGGAAGAGAGGACCTAAATGCAAATAAACTAATTAAAATAGCTAGTAGTAATAAACTTAACATTATCGATTTATTTGAATATTTAAACTGCAAACTTTGAAAAACATTTCTAAACAAACTAGAGGCTTTAATTTGGTCAATAGAATTAACAGTTGGGATTGAAAATATTATTATTACCAATAATCCAACTAAAAAAACTATTGATAAATTTATTATTGAAAAAGAGGCCTCAATATTTAATCCAAGTCCATCTGATATATATTTATCTACAATTGGCACCAATAGGAAACTAAAACCATAAGCAATGAGTGAAATAAAAAATAAACTTATAAATAATTGTAAATAATAAATAGTCTTAATATTTATAGAATTAATTCCTATTGCTTTTTGAACTGCAATTGATGAATTCTTTTGGTTAATAAATGAAAGAAGCGTATTTGCAATTCCTATTCCGGCAATAAGCATAGCACTTATTGATACCAATGATAAAAATTGTGAAAAATTATCAATAATTCTTTTAATGCCTCCAGCAGAATTTTCTGGATATCGTATTTTTACTTTACTGTTATTTTTAAAAATATTAACAATTCTATTTATTTTATTATCTTTGTTTTCGTTACCATCAAATCGGATTTTATATTCGTAATTTAAGAAGCTTCCTAAAGTATTTAATTCCAAATTATCTAATGTTTTTTTTCCTGTTAAGGCAAAATCACCAAAAACAAATGCTCCGCCAATATCTGGTAGAGCTTTCACGGTACCAATAACTTTAAATTCTTTATTTTGAACTTTTACGATATCATTAATTTTAAGTTTTAAATTCTTAAATATATTTTCGTTTACAATTATAGTGTTATCAATTTTGTTCAAATTCTCTAATGACCCAATTGGTTCATAAATTACTTCTCCATACAAAGGGTAATTTTGATCAACTGCTTTTATTCTTGTAAATGATGTTTTATTATTTTTATTTTTTGTTGTTGAAATCATTGTGCTGAATTCAACCATTTGCGATACTGTAGAAAAACTTTCGAGCTGATTGATTAAACTTCTATCACCTTCTTTATTATTATAATCAATTTCTAAATCGCCTCCTAAAAGAACTTTTGAATTTTCGTTAAGTTCATTTTCTAAACTGTCTTCAATAGTTAAGATAGCACTAAGTATAAAAAGGCTTATTAATAAAGTAATTATGATGCTAAATATTTTTGAGTAACTTCTAGTTAAATCACGAAATGCATATCTAGAGTAAAGACTTAAATCATTTATTTTCACTAATTACTCCATCTTTAATATTGATTTTCCTTTTTGTAAGATTCGCCAAATTATTATCATGTGTAACCATTATTAAACTTGCGTTTTCATCTTCAATATAATTAAAAAGTAAATTAGAAATTTTGTCTGTATTTTCACTATCCAAGTTACCAGTTGGCTCATCAGCTAAAATTAGCTCTGGTTTCATTGCAACAGATCTTGCAATGGCAACCCTTTGTTGTTCTCCTCCTGAAAGTTGACTTGGAAAATTATTTAATCTATTACTTAGACCAAACCTATCTAAAATTTCTTTTGCCTTAGCTGTTGAATTGTTAAATTTATTTATTTCTAAAGATAGGCTTACATTCTCAAGAGCAGTGTAATTTGGTATTAAATAAAAGGATTGAAATACTATTCCAATATTTTTTCTTCTAATTTCAGAAATCTCATCTTCATTCATCTTAGATACTTCTAAGTCTCTAAAAAAAATGTTTCCTGAAGATACTTTTTCAAGTCCTCCAATTAACATTATTAAACTTGTTTTGCCTGAACCACTTTCTCCAACTACTGAAATGGTTTCTTTATAATCTACATCGAAACTAATATTTTTTAAAATATTTATAGACTTACTGTCTATGGTATAATTTAAATTAACTTTAGATAATTTTAAAAGCTTACTCATGATAAAAAAATTAATTATTAAAATAATAGTTTTATTAATACCAGCATTTGTAGCCAAAGCCGATTACAAAGTTGTCTTATTTGGTGATAGCCTTATGGCAGGTTATGGCTTGGATAAAAAATATCATTTATCTACCGTGCTTGAGAAAAGTTTAAATAAAAAAGGCTTAAAAGTAAAAGTCATCAATGCAAGTGTATCAGGAGATACATCTGCTGGAGGTTTAAATAGAATAGCTTGGACAATTAGTGAAGAGAATATTGATATAATTTTATTAGGCCTTGGCGCAAATGATATGTTGCGAGGAATTAGTCCAAATGAAACTGAAAAAAACTTGGAAAAAATTATTATAAAAATATTAAATAAAGAAATTCACATAGTTATTGCTGGAATGATAGCACCTAATACTCATGGATATGATTATAAAAATAAATTTGATAAAATTTTTAAAAGATTATCCATTAAATATGAATTGGATTTTATACCTTTTTTGCTAGAAGGAGTTGCTTTAAATCCTGATTTAAATTTAGATGATGGAATACATCCTAATGAAAAAGGTGTTATTATAATAGGTAAAAATATAGAAAAAAAATTAATTAATATTCTAAATTAATTTAATGCATCTCTAGCGGTTAAATAATCATAGCCAAAAACATCTGCAACTGCCTTATAGGTAATTTGTCCTTTATGAACATTTAGTCCAGCTAAAAAATTATGATCGTCTTTTAGTGCTTTATGATACCCATCATTCGCAAGTTTTGTTAAGAAGGGTAAAGTTGCTTTATTTAATGCTAAAGTTGAAGTTCTAGGAACTCCACCCGGCATGTTTGCTACACAATAATGTACAATATCATCAACAATGTAAGTTGGTTCTGCGTGTGTTGTAGGTTTACTTGTTTCAACACATCCTCCTTGGTCAATTGCGACATCAACAATAACTGATCCTCGTTTCATATTTTTTATCATTTTTTTAGAAACTAATTTAGGAGCTTCCGCACCTGGAATTAAAACTCCTCCAACTAAAAGATCGCATTGGGAAATTAATTTTTCTAAGTCTGTCTTATCACTTAATTGAGGAATAATTTTATCACCAAAGATTTCAGTCAATTGTTTTAATCTAGTCTCTGATTTATCAACAACATGCACTTTTGCTCTCATTCCAGTTGCAATGATTGCAGCATTTTCACCAACTACACCTCCACCAAGTATAACAACCTCTGCTGGATCGCCTCCAGGAGCACCTCCTAATAATATCCCTCTTCCCTTTTGATTTTTTTCTAAACAATGTGCACCTGCTTGCACTGACATTCTACCAGCAACAGCACTCATTGGTGCCAATAAAGGAAGTCTTCCATTATTATCTGTAACAGTTTCATAAGCTATACAAACTGCTTTTGAGTCTACCAAACCTTTAGTTAATTCTTTTGCTGCTGCTAAATGTAGGTAGGTAAAAACTATTTGATTTTCCTTAATCATTTTTACTTCATTTGAAAGGGGTTCTTTAACTTTCACAATTACATCCGCATCATTAAATATATCCTCTGCTTGATTAACTATTTTTGCTCCAGCAGACTTGTATTGATCATTTTCAAAACCTGCTTCATATCCTCCATTATTTTCAACTAAGACTTCATGACCATTGGCAGTTAATGTTTTAACGCTTTCAGGAGTAAGGCCGATTCTATTTTCTTGAGGTTTAATTTCCTTTGGAACACCTATTTTCATATAAGTGAGTTAGTTTTTTTTACTTTTAGAGTAATTCGTAATTCCTGTTCTTAGTTTATCGATTATTTCATCAATATGTTTCTTTTCACAAATGAACATAGGAGCAATGATTAAACAGTCCCCAGTAGCTTTAAAGTTGACACCAGCTTCATAACAATGTTTAAAACAAGTAAATCCTGCTGCTCCTGGTTTTTTATCCATTTTAATATCAATTCCACCCATCATTCCATATCCTCTTATATTATCTACTACATCAATATCTTTTAAAGACATTAAACCTTCTTGGAAATAAGGAGCTAAGTTTTTAGCTCTATTAAATATATCTTCTTTCTCGAAAATATCTTGAACTGCTAATCCTGCTGCAACAGAAACAGGTATCCCAGAATAAGTATAACCATGAAATAGTTCAATTGAACCTTTTGGTGACCCATCCATTACTGTATCATAAATTTCTTCCTTGCAAGCAACTGCTCCTAAAGGACTAATTCCATTTGTTGTAGCCTTAGCCATAGTAATTATATCAGGTGTTACTCCGTATTCTTGAGACGCGAATGGAGAGCCTGTTCTTCCCCAGCCTGTAATTACTTCATCAAAAATTAAAAGAATTCCATGCTTATCACAAATCTCTCTTAATCTTTGTAAGTATCCTTTTGGAGGAACAAGTGTTCCAGTTGACCCTGCAATCGGTTCAACGATACATGCAGCAATGTTTTCAGATCCAAAGTTAGTGCAAATTCTTTCAAGATCTTCAGCTATCTCAGCTCCAGTTTCTGGTTGTCCAGAAACAAATTTATGTTCTGGTAAATGAGTATGTCTCATGTGAACAACTCCTGGCATTAAAACACTTGCAAAAGTTTTTACATTATTAATCATTCCGCCAACTGAGGTAGCTCCAATATTCATACCATGGTAAGCTCTTTCTCTTCCCACAAATCTAAATCTTTGCCCTTCACCTCTAGCCTTATGATAAGCAACTGAAATTTTAATTGCTGTTTCAACGGCAGTTGATCCACATATAGTATAAAAAATTCTATTTAAATTTCCTGGAGTATGTTTTGAAATTCTTGTAGCAAGTTCAAATGAACCTCCGAAGCCCTGTTGAAAGGGTTGAGCATAATCAACAGTTCTTAATTGTTTTGTTATAGCCTCAATTATTTCCTCTCTACCATGGCCTAATGGGTTACAAAATAAACCCGAACTTGCATCTATTTGAGTTTGTCCTTGATGATTTTTTAGATAAACCCCTTTTGCCTCTACTATTAATCTTGGATTTGCTTTAAAGTCTCTATTTGAAGAGAATGGCATCCAATGTTCATTAAGTGAATTTGGTATTTGTGGTTTTTCAGAGCTCATAAATATTTTAAAAGTTTAATTATACTCTCTAATAGACTAATTTAAAAAAATAGAAAATAATTAATGCGCACATTTAGTATGTAATAAGGTTATATAAAATACAACCTAAAATTGAACCCATTTTAGACATCTCAATTTACATGTGATTATGATGCCTACAAAATTCATTTACTTATATTCAAAATTGCACTTAAATAACGCTAATTAAATTTAATTAAGGAGATAAAATGAAGAAAATAATTAGTTTTATTTTAGGAAGTTTATTTGCTCTTAACCTATCAATTTCAGCTGCAAATGCTGCTGCAAATGAAGTTAGAGTTGCATACTTTCTAGAATGGCCTAGTCCAAATCTAGAGGACATGCAAAAAAAGAATTTTGCTAAAGCTCTTGGAGTTCCAGTAAAATGGACAAACTTCACAAATGGTGGAGCAATGACAGATGCAATGCTAGCAGGAGACATTGATATATCTTATTCACAAGGTCTAGTGCCTTTTATTAATGCTGTTAAATCTAATGCACCTATCAAGTTAGTTGATATTGCAATGGAATACGGAATGGGCGGAACTACTTGTGTTACATCTAACGCTTCTGGTATTACTAAAGCTAATGCAACTGAATTAGAAGGTAAAAAAGTTGCAGTTCCACTAGGAACAATGGCAGAATATGTATTTGATGAAAGTATGAAAGTTGTTGGAGCTGACAGAAGTAAAATGGATATAATTCAAATGGATCCTGAAGAAGGTGCCGCTGCATTAGTGAGTGGTGATGTTGTAATGGCATGTTTATTTGGTGGTAACTCTATTAAAGCAGCAGTAGCTGTTGGTTCAAGATTATTAACAGTAGATGAAGCAAGAGCAGCTGGAATTCTAGGAATAGATATTACTTCAGTAACTGATAAATTTATGAAGGAAAATCCTGGAATGTTAAGAACTTTTATAGAAGTAACTCATGAAGCAAATGACAGATACAGAGCAGGTAAGAGTGATATGAATGCTATGTCTAAAGCTTCTGAAATGAAAGTTGCAGATATGAAAGAAACTTTAAGTGGATTTAAATTCTTAACTCCAGAAGAAACTAAACAATCTATGGAAAGTGGAAACCTTGATGCATTCTTAAAAGGAATGGGAACTCCAGGTGGAAATGTAGATACAAGTTTCTTACCTTTATAATCTAAAGAGTAAAAATATTTAATAGGCGCTAACTAAAATTAGCGCCTATTTTTTTTAATAAAATTTTTATATAAAGTTATCTTATGAGTGATTTAGTTTCTCAAGATCTAAATATGATCTTTAAAACACCTAAGGGAGAAACTGTTCATGCATTAAAAGATGTAAGTTTCACTCTTAAAAAAGGTGAACTACTTACAGTCCTAGGACCTTCAGGTTGTGGGAAAACTACACTTTTAAATATAGCAGCAGGATTTTTAAGACCAACATCTGGCTCTATTGTTCTTGGTGGAAATGAAATTAATGGTCCTGGTGTAGAAAGAGGAATGGTATTTCAACAAGGAGCTTTATTTGAATGGTTAACGGTTGCTGAAAATGTTGATTTCGGACTTAGAATGAAAAAAGAAGATCCAATTAAAACAGCTAAAAAAGTTGATGAATGGCTAGAAATAGTTGGATTAAAAGGTTTTGGTAATACTCCTACATATCAATTATCAGGAGGAATGCAGCAGAGAGTTGCACTTGCAAGATGTCTTATAAATGATCCAGATTTAATATTAATGGACGAGCCGTTGGGTGCTCTTGATGCTCTAACAAGAGAAAAAATGCAATCTTTAGTTCTTAAGATTTGGAAAGAAACAGGAAAAACAATTATTTTAATTACTCACTCAGTAGAGGAAGCCTTACTGCTTGGTGAAAGATTATATGTAATGGCGCCAAGACCAGGCAGGATACATAAAGAGTACAATCTTCCTTTTGCAGAAATGGGTTTAAAAGAGGATTTAAGAGAAATTAAGAAGAATAAAGAATTTTCATCTAAGCGTGAAGAAATATTATCCATGATTTGGAACATGGAAGAAGAAATAATGGGGAAAGAAAATTAAATGTTAACCCAAATAGTAACAATACTAATTTTTGTATCCATTATTGGATGTATACTTTATGGGAGAAGACTTATTCAAACTGAAAAAGTTGATGCAGTATTTGGTAATCCAGAAAGAGCTAAAGGAGGAACACACTGGGTTATTGTTGGTAGTGCTGCAATATTATTAGTTTGGCTTTATTATTCATGGGATATTGCAAAAGGTTTTTATCCAAAATCTGCAAATGAATTATGTCAAGTTGCAAAAATTAATGAATCGTTACTAGGATTAAAATATCAATTTCCTATCGAAGAAAGAGAATTTAAAAGTACTTCGATTATTAAAATCGAGAACAAAAATTTAAAAAAAATTACATCTGAAATACAGAATTCTAAAGATTTAAATAATCAACAAAAAACAATTTTAGTTGGTTTTATAAATAAGACTAAACAATTAATACCTCTTTTAACAAATGAAGATTTAATTGAAATAGATACAAAAATAAAAATTGATGAGATGACTAAAGAAATAAGACTTTTAAGTTCTAATTTTAAAAAGCAAGATTATCCGTTTGAAACTAATGATCAAAAAAATGATAGACTTAAAGCAATTTCGGAACAGGGTGAATGGGGTATAATTACAGTAAGATCTGGAACAGGATCAATAGAAAATACTATAGAAGTCCCATTTGTTGCTGAAACAGCAAAAGGATTGAAATTCCAAGCAGCAGCTGAAGAACTTAAAATCATAAATGATAAATTTTTCAAATTAAGAAATCACAATCCACAATTTAAAAATTCTATAAAACAATTAAAAGATGAGGTCAAAGCTTATAGAAAAAATCTAAAAGACTCTGAAGAAATTGCATCCGATTATGCAAAAAATATTGTCAAAATTGCAAGAAGAATAGAGTTTGCAAGTATTTATCCACCGAATGCTCTAAATGAAATGCAAAATGCAATTATTGAATTTGATAACCTTCAAGAAAGTGAGCAAGCTGGTCTAAGATTGATTGATATTCTTTTATTTCCAGCTGGAACAATTGTTGCTAGTGGACCAAGTTGTTCTGAACAAGGATCAGGAAGATGGTTACCTAAACCCTCAGATACTTTTAATAAATTTATATTAATGTCTAAACCAAGCGTAGGTTATAAAAATATCCCTCTTCTTTGGATAGAAATGATAGATGTAAGCTCAATTATTGGATTTATTTTACCAGATTGGATTGCTGATATTTTACCAGGTGAATATCCTGTTCACACAAGTGAAGGTATTGTTAAAGAAAACTTCAAAGGAAAAGTATTAAAAATTGTAACAGGTGATTTTAAATTATTTAAAATACCTGTTCCTTATGGTCATATCTGGGACTCTTTCTTAAGAGTATTTTTAGGATTAGTGTTTGGAATAATTATTGGAGTGCCATTGGGTTTATTCATGGGGCTAAATAGATTTGCTAAAGGTTTCTTTGATCCTCTAATTGAACTATATAGACCCGTACCACCATTAGCATGGGCACCTTTAATCATTTCTGTTCTTGGAATTGATAATACAGGAAAAGTATTTTTATTATTCATGGTTTCACTCTCTATTATGATTATCTCTGCAAGAGCTGGTGCATCTGGAACGCAATTATCTAAAATTCACGCCGCACATTCACTAGGGGCATCAAAAAGACAAATACTTAGACATGTTATATTTCCAAATTCCTTACCTGAAATTCTTACTGGAATAAGAGTTGCTGTAGGTATGTGTTGGGGAACTTTGGTTGCGGCCGAATTTTTAGCTGGGACAACAGGTATTGGTTTTGTTGAAAATGTTGCGAAAAAATATTTTCAATACGAAGTAATCTGGATAACAATATTCATTATGGGGATGCTAGGATTGTTGTTTGATATCACACTAAGAAAAATAATTGATAAGACTATACCTTGGCGAGGTAAGGGTTAGTAATAGCAATAATGATAAAAAAATTTAAGGTAAATGTATCAAAAGAAACCTTAAAAAAAATATATAAAAAAATAAGAAAATTCCCTTTTAACAATATTCAAAATATGGATGGATGGCTTCATGGCACAAATCATGATTATTTGAAAAAAATATCAAAATACTGGGTTTCAAAATTTAATTGGAAATTACAAGAAAGTAAAATTAATAAATTTAATAATTTTATTGCTAACGTTAATGGAAATAGAATTCATTTCATAAAAGAAAAAGGCAGTGGGAAAAATCCCAAACCTCTTTTAATTTTACACGGTTGGCCAGGAAGTTTTATTGAATTCTTAAGTATAATTGAAAAACTAGCCCATCCTGAAAGATTCGGAGGAAATAAAGAAGATAGTTTTGATGTAATTGTTCCTTCACTGCCTGGTTTTGGTTTTTCAGGTATACCAAAAAAACCAATTGGTCCAAAAAAAATTGCAAAAATCATGAATGAATTTATGACAAAAAATCTTGGATACAAAAAATATTTTGCCCAAGGGGGTGACTGGGGTTCAGCAGTATGTAATTGGTTAGGACATGATCATCATAAATATTGTAAGGCAATTCATATTAATTGTTTAAATATGAGACATCCAAAAGGCGCTCTAACAAATGAAGAAAAAGAATGGGAAAAAAGATTTTTTAAAGAACAAATTATGCAAGAAGGTTATAGAACCCAACAAGCTACCAAACCTCAATCATTAAGTTATGCAATGATAGATAGCCCTGTGGGAACTGCTGCGTGGATATTAGAAAAATTTTATTCTTGGTCAGATTTAAAAAATGGAAATATTGAAAAAATATACACAAGAGATTTTTTGCTAACTAATATTATGATTTATATAATAACAAATACTTTTAACTCTGCCGCTTGGATTTATTTTGGTAGAAGAGAAGAAGGCGGTAGACCCTTTCCCAAAAATTTTAAAAAAATAAGAGTCCCAACAGCAATTGCAGAATTTCCAAAAGAAATGTTGAGTTGGCCACCAAAGTCATACGTAAACAGAATATTCAATGTAAAAAGATGGACTAAAATGAGAAAAGGTGGTCATTTTGCAGCTTTGGAGGAGCCAGATATGTTGGTTAATGATATATGTTCGTTTTTTAATAAAGATTTGAAAAAACTGTAAATGAATAAAAATAAACTAAAAAAAATTATAATTGAAATATTTAGAAAATATAAACTTTCAAAAAATCATTCGAAAATATGTGCAGATGCGATAATTAATGCAGAATTAGTTGGGGCTCCTACACATGGATTATCAAGACTAAAAATGTACTGTGACCGTATAAATCATAATTTAATTAACCCTAAACCTAAAATAAAAATAAAAAATATTTCTCAATCTGTCGCTCACATAAATGGTGATGATAGCATTGGTTTTGTTGCAGCTGATATAGCAATAAAAAAAGCGATAAAAAATGCCAAGAAAACCGGAATAGGATTAGTGGCTGTTAAAAATAGTGGTCATTATGGAATGTCTGGATATTACGCAGAACAAGCAGTAAAGAAAAATATGATGGCATTAGTTTTTACTAATGCACCGCCTGCAATTGCGCCGCATGGGGCAATCAAATCTTTATTTGGCACAAATCCTATTTGCTTTGGATCACCAACTGGATCAAAAGCACCATTCATCTTAGATACATCTGTTTCAATGATCAATAGAGGAAAAATAAGAGTTGCATCAAGAACAAATTCAAAAATACCTGAAGGTGTTGCTTTAGATAGACATGGTAATCCTACAACCAGCGCTATTAAAGCTCTTGAGGGCGTTCAACTTCCTATTGCAGGATTTAGAGGTTCTGGTCTTGCATGGATGGTTGATATTTTGAGTGGAGTTTATACTGGAGGTAATCACGGTGGAAAAGTAAAAGATCCATTCGACGATTTTTCTGGACCACAAAATATTGGTCATTTATTTATAGTAATGAAAGCAAATTTATTTCAATCAAATTTTAAAAAAAGAATTAAAGAAAATATTAAAAGAATAAAAAAACTTCCTAAACTAAAAGGACTAAAAGAGATATTATACCCTGGGGAAAATAAATTAAGAAGATTTAAAAAGAATTTAAAATCTGAAATAAAAATACCAGAAAATATAAAAGAAGATATTCAAACTCTTCTTAAATAGTAAAAATTTTTAGCCAGCGCGTCCTAAATAATTTACCATTATAACTCCTGTTACGATCAGACAAATCCCAATAAAACCATAAACATTCGGTACTTGATTATATTTTAGCATGCCAAAGATTACTACTCCTGCTACTGTTAAACCGCTATAAGTAGAGTAACTAAAAGCAACAGGTATTACAGACATTGCTTTTGCTAAAGAAAACATTGTTACAGTCATTAATAGTAAGCAAGCAATTGTAGGAGTTAATTTTGTAAATCCTTCAGAAATTTTTGCAAAACTATTCGCTGCTATTCCTGTGGTTATTCCTAAAGCTAATATTAGATATCCAGTAAATGGTTTCATTACATTATTATTTACTTATTTTTATTTATTACAACAGTTGATATGTCTTTATGTACTTGAATTTAATTTAAATTATGAAGCTAAAAAGACTTAGTTAGACACAAAGTATCCAATAGTGCCTAGGACTATGAAAAACGTTAAAATGAAAATTCTATTCTTTAAAGTTTCTTTTTTTTCTTTTTGAATAATTCTGAGTTTGAGAGCACTGATATTTACTTTTTGAGGGGTATCAATATTTACGTCACCTGTTAATTGAGAAGAAATTTCAATATCAGATGCTCTACTATCTTTATTATAACTCATATGGTTCTATTTAAACACATGTTTAATTTGTAAAAATTAATTCTGTGTCCAAAATGGGTTGTGTACAATTAATTTTATGTCCATTTTGGGTTTAAAATAATAGAATGGTTATCTGTAAAAAATGAATAAAATCCTAAATAATCTCATAAAAAAAAATATTCAAAAATTAATCACAGGAAATTTTGAAAAACTTGCCCCAACATACTACAGATTAATATCTGAATGGATGAATTCTTCATATGAAGTTTTTAACGATATAGATAAATATAGGATAATACTTTATCTAATAAACAAAGATTTTGAGCACTACATACAAATTAAAAAAATAGAGAGCTATGATAATTTTTTTATGTTTGATAAATCTTTGGAATTAGATCGAATTAATATAATAGAAATATCAAAAAATTTAAATATCCCAAAGGAAAGTACTAGAAGAAAAATTCTCGACCTTGAAAAATTAAACGTTCTTCAAAAAATTGGAAAAAAAATTTATATAGATAGGTCGGCTTATAGACTGGTACAACCTAAAAATACTCTTAAAAATTTGAGCGCATTATTATCAAAAATTTCTGAAATATTGAAAATAGAAAATTTAATAGATAAATCTTTAAATGTCGATGAAGTATCAGAGCATTTAAAGGATAACTTTTCATATTGTTGGTATTATTTTTATATATTTATTTTTACTTTGACCTTGAGATGGAAAAAGCAATTAGGAGATCTTGAAATTTATTCAGTAGGCATGGTTATAACATGTCACTCAATAGTAAATAAATCTTATGAGGGTGTTGGTTTAAATTTTTCAGAATGGAAGAAAGATATGATAAATGTTGAAGAAGGTGGGGTAAATACTATGTCAATTTCTGAGATAACTCATATTCCAAGACCTACAGTTGTAAGAAAATTGAATTATTTGTTAAAAAATAAATACATTAGCATTAATAAAAAAAAACAATTCACTATAAATATGAAAGATCAAGCATTAAGCGATACTATTAAAATTCAAGAACAAAATATCTCTTCTTTGTCAGATTTAGTTTGTAAAATATTTTAAAAGTAAAAATTAATTAGCTCTTCGAAGTATAAAAATTAAAGCGAAGCCAGTTAAGTACATTATAAGAGCATATGCTGCTGTTGGTATCATATAAGCAATATCATTAAACATTTGTGTTGCTACAAACACTGCCAAAGTTCCATTTTGTAAACCACATTCTATCGCAATACATTTTCTTTGCTTCATTCCAGTTGCAAAGAATTTGGCTATATAATAAGCAAGTATCAACATTACAACATTTAATACTAATACTGCAAAGCCTGCTTGTTTTAAGTAATTAAAAATATTTTCTCTTTCTTCAATCCAAATTGCAGCAAATACAATAACGAACAAAGCAGTTGTTATTTTATTAACAATCGAAATATTTGAGGAAATTAAATTATCTGCAAATTTTCTAATAATCATGCCTAAAATTACTGGCACAGTAACAACCAATGCCATCTTAAGTGTAATCGCTGTCATAGTAATATCTGCTGAGATATTAGTAACACCAAGTAAATCAGCTGATTTTAAAACAATAAATGGTACCGAAATTATGCTAATTAAACTAATTATTGCAGTTAATGAAATTGACAAAGCCACATCTCCATTTGCAAATTTGGTCATAACATTTGTAGTAACGCCCCCTGGTGCAGCAGCAATAATCATAATGCCTAATGCAATCTCTATAGGTAAATTTAATATTAATATTAAAATATATGCAACAATGGGTAAAAGAAACAATTGGCATACAAATCCAATCACAAAATCTTTTGGATTATTTATTACCCTTAAAAAGTCTCGTCCAGTTAGACCTAACCCTAGACCTAACATTATAAGTGCTAAAGCGATTGGAGCTATTTTTGTAACTATTTCCACTTTTTATCCTTATACTATATTTGTTATATTAGTTTTTTAATCATTTTAGTATATATAAATTTAATGCTTTCAGATAAATCAACAGTTTGTCCACTTAATTTATTAGATATTGCTCATCAAAAGAGAGGAATTAAAGCTGCAATTGTGAATGCTGGTAAGGAGCTACCAATGCTCTCCGTTATGGATGCCGTTAAAGAAAAATTAATAGTTCCTGTTTTGATCGGTGATGAGGGGGAAATTAAAAAGATAGCTGAAGAATTAAAATTTGATATTTCTGATTATGAAATTGTTGATGAACCAATTGAAAATAATACTGCTAAAGTTGCTGCTAAACTAGCAGGCGATGGTGATGTGAAGATTATAGTCAAAGGTCATATACATACTGATGTGTTAATGAAAGAAGTTTTGTTAAGAAAATATAACTTAATAGGAAAAACTAGATTAAGCCATATTTGGCATATGACATTGGATAAAGAAGACGATCCTCTAATAATTACTGATGGTGCATTAAATGTTAATCCTAATGTCAAAACAAAAATGCATATTTTAAAAAATGTTATAGATTTTTGTCACAGAATAAAAATTGCAAGACCTAAAGTTTCTATTTTGTCAGCCACAGAGGAAGTTTTAGATAGTATGCAAAGTTCTGTTGATGCTAAGGAAATTTGTAGATTGGCAAGCAAAGAAAATTTTAACGCAGATATATTTGGCCCACTAGCGTTTGATAATAGTGTTTCTAAAAAATCTGCAACTATTAAAGGAATTAAAAATGAAGTTGCAGGAGATGCAGATGTTTTATTAGTTCCAAATGTAGAGGCTGGAAACGCTTTAGTAAAGATGATGATATATTTTATGGGAGCTTGTGCAGCTGGTGTAGTTGTTGGTGGTAAAGTCCCTGTTGTAATAACAAGTAGATCAGATGATGCGACAGCAAGACTAGCCTCAATTGCTGCAGCTGTGGTAGCTTTAGATTAAATGAATATTGAAAAAAAATAATAATTAAATTAGGATTTAAATATGGCAATAACTTATTTGAAAAAATCACCAAAAACTTCATCAACTGACGATACAAAGACCAGAGAGATTGTTGAAAATATTCTTAAAGATATTGAAAAAACTAAAGAAGAAGGATGTATCGAATTATCAAAAAAATTTGATAAATATGAAGGTGAAGTAATTGTTACGAGAGAAAAAATTGAAGAAATTAAAAAAAATTTAGATCCTAAGACAAAAGATGATATTCAATTTTCTCATGAAAGAGTAAGAAAATTTGCTGAAGCACAATTGAAAAACTATGGTCAGGATTTTGAAGTAGAGTTATCAGATGGTTTATATGCTGGGCAAAAATTAATTCCAGTTAATACTGCAGGTTGTTATGTTCCTGCTGGAAGATATGCACACATAGCATCAGCTGTGATGAGTGTAACAACAGCAAAGGTAGCAGGTGTAAAAAATATTATTGTTTGTAGTTCTCCAAAACCAGGTGTGGGTGTTCATCCTGCGATAGTCTATACTGCGGATTTATGTGGCGCAGATGTAATAATGAATTTAGGCGGTGTGCAAGCTATTGCTGCAATGACTTATGGTCTTTTTGGAAACGCGCCTGCGGATATGCTTGTAGGCCCAGGTAATCAATTTGTTGCAGAGTCAAAAAGAATTCTGTTTGGAAAAGTTGGGATTGATTTATTTGCAGGTCCTACAGAAATCGCTGTGATAGCTGACGACACAGCTGATCCAGAATTAGTTGCTTTTGATTTAGTTGGACAAGCAGAGCATGGATACAATTCTCCAGCTTGGTTATTTACGACTAGTAAAAAACTTGCTGAATATGTCATGCAAAGAGTGCCAGAGCTTATTGCAGATCTGCCAGATTTACCAAGAGAAAACTCGGGCGCTGCTTGGAGAGACTATGGTGAAGTTATTCTGTGCGATACGGATGAAGAAATGGCTAAAATAAGTGATGAATATGCCCCTGAACATTTAGAAATTCAAACTAAAAATCTTCAATGGTTCCATGACAGATTAAAAAATTATGGATCATTATTTATTGGAGAAGAGACAACAGTTGCTTATGGAGATAAATGTTCTGGTACAAACCACATTTTGCCTACTAAAGGAGCAGGAAAATATACTGGTGGTTTGTTTGTTGGAAAATTTATTAAAACATTAAGTTTTCAAAGAATGACTAAAGAGTCTACAAAAGAAGTGGGTGCAGCATGCGCGAGAATTTCAAGATATGAAGGCATGGAAGCTCATGCAAGAACTGGGGATGTAAGACTAAGAAAGTACGGATTTCAAAATTAGTTTTATTAAACTCTTGAAAATAATAAAAGTGTTACTCCTAGTACAAAAATTATAATACCTATTATTTCAGACGCTTTTACTTTTTCCTTAAAGAAATATCTTGAAGAAAAATAACTAAATAATAATTCAATTTGTCCAACCGCTCTGACAAATGATGCTTGAATTAATGTAAAAGCATAAAACCATGATAAAGATGCAAAAAAACCACCTAAGCCAATTAGCATGCAATCATATTTATCATTATAAAGTTTTCTAAATTCTCTTTTTTCAAATATTAAGAGATAAATAGTTAAGATTATTGTAGGTATTAAAAGGCCAAATAGTAGTGTTGATATTACTTTTTCAAAATTTGACTCAAAATTTTTCAAAGATAGTGCTGCAGATCTAAAATAAACAATACTCAAAGCTAAGAATAAACCTGAAATTAATCCAATTAATGTAGTTTTAGAAAAAATATTTTGGAAAAAAAATTTTACATTTTTTATTGATAAAATAATTACTCCCAAAGTTGAAATTATAATTCCACTAATTCCTATTATATTTAGTTTTTCATTGAGTATTAAATATTCAAATAAAGCAACTTGTACAACTTCTGTCTTACTAAGTGACGTACCTACTACAAAATTTGAAAATTTAAAAAGGTAGAGTAAAACAAATGTAAAAATAACTTGAAAAATTGATGCTAATGTAACATTGATTAAAAAACTTGGTTGAACAAGTATATCTTTAATAATTGAGAATTCTCTAAAATAAACAAAAAATAACAGTAAGGCTAAAGGTAGAGCAAATGAAAATCTTACATATGTTGAAGCAATTGTAGAAACATCTTTGTTAATTTTTTTCTGAAATGATGATCTTAAATTTTGAAAAAAAGCAGCGATGATTGTGACTATAATCCAATTCATTTTGAGTTAATTAGGTAAATACTTATCAAGGAAGTTTAAATTCTACTTCCGTTTTCATCAAATATAAAAATATCTTTAGTATCAAATCTAAGCTCATTTTGAAAATCAATTTGACTAGAAATTTTTGCACTAAGCTCTAAATTATCATTACTCATATAAACTATCTTTTCATTTCCTAAATTTTCTACTAATTCAATTTTAGGTTTGAACTTAAATTTAGATTCATTTGATACATTAAAATGTTCGGGTCTTATTCCAATAAAATATTTACTTTTATCAAAATTAATTTTTTCAAAGGTAATTTCGTTCCCTAAAAAGTTAATTTTATTATCTGAAATAATATTTTCACTATTTAATGGTAAAATATTCATTTTTGGTGTTCCAATAAATTGAGCAACAAAAATATTTGATGGATTATTGTAAATTTCATCAGGTGTTCCGACTTGCTCTATATTTCCAAGATTTAATATTACAATTCTATCAGCTAAAGTCATTGCTTCTACTTGATCATGGGTAACATAAATCATATTGGTTTTGATTTGGTTATGAAGCTTTGAAATTTCTACTCTCATCTCAGCTCTTAAAGCTGCATCCAAATTAGATAATGGCTCATCAAATAAAAATATTTTAGGATTTCGGGTAATTGCACGTCCAATGGCAACTCTTTGCCTCTGACCTCCAGATAATTGCTTGGGTTTTCTTTCAAGTAATTCCTCTATTTTTAAAATTTTAGCTGCTTGCATAACTTTTGTTTCAATTTCTTCCTTAGATTTCTTTTCAATCTTAAGTCCAAATGACATGTTCTCATAAACATTCATGTGTGGATAAAGAGCATAAGATTGAAATACCATTGCAGTTTGTCTTTTTGAGGGATGAAGATCATTAATTTTTTGATCATTTATAAATATTTCGCCCTCATCAATTTTTTCTAAACCTGCTATCATTCTTAATAAAGTTGACTTTCCACATCCAGATGGACCAACTAATACAAGAAATTCGTCATCTTTTCCCATCAGGTTAAAATCAGTTATAATCTTGTTTGATCCAAAAGATTTATGAACGCCTGTGAATTTTATATTTGCCATTTCAACTTTTAACTTTTTCTAAAATATCTATGCCTATTTGTTTTAAAATATGAAGTATATCAATTGGTACCCAATTTTCACGGATTTTTCCTTCATCATGGTGATAAAAATCCATAACTCTCATTGTTAGTTTTTGATTATTTGCAGTAAAACCTAACCAATCATTTGAACCATAATAAGCCTCTAAACTGTGCCAACCAGCACATAAAGAAAATTTACCATCCCCTATTTCACAATAATGACCAAGTTTGAAATAATCTCTTTCAGTAAATGATTTTCTAAATGGCAACTGATGCATATCAATAAAACCCTCTAAAGATCTTGAGGTGCCTATCCCACATGGTCCATACCATATCATTTTGTCATGCCAATATTCTCTTTGAGGATGATCTATTAATCTTTTTTTTAATTCTTCATCAGATAGGTTCTCTATTTCAGGTTTAAAATTAAGACTTCTATTCATTGAAAGAGCTTGTCTCAAACTTGAATTTGAAATTTCAATATCTTTTTCAAAAAAATTTACACTATCAGTATTTATTGGGGGTAACCAGGCTCCTTCAGATCCTCTCGATGGATTGATTGGAAAAATACCACATTGTCTTAAGAAATCTATAACATCAATTAATATATGGCTTTCTACTATTTTGTCTTCTTTAAGTTCATGTATTTCACAACATCTGAGATTAATCATTTTAAAATTTGGTTTAATCCCTAACCATGACTTTTTAAAGTATCCAGATAACGTTGAGTATGACCCTACTAAAATTTTATCCCTAAAAGCTCCCCCTACTACAATGTTTTCTCTTCTTTCTAAATCTGGGAAGGCTTCTAATAATGGTGTCCAGAGCTTCTCTTTTAAATTTTTTATTCCAACAAACTCATTTAAAGGATGAAAACAATTGACCTTTACATCATTTATAAATGCCTTATCTATACTTTTATCTATTTCTTTTAATCCAAAATTTACAATTTGATTTAAATAGCTTCTAATTAAATTTTTATTTCGAAAATTTTGCTCTGGTGAAAGAACAATATCTTTAACGTTTGTTTTGGTTTTAAGTCCTGTATCAAATTGCTCTATTTGCATATATTTATTTATTGGAAATATTCGTGTATCACAATATTATAATTAAAAAAATATGAATATTAGACTTGCTAAATTTGAAGACTTAACTCCTAGTACTTTACCCTTTGTTGAAGGTAAATTGAAAGGTCATAAAGAGAGAAAAAATTATTCTATTTTAGGGCCAGGTGTTGCTGAAGATGCAAATCAATCAATAAAAATATCAGAGCCACATGGATTTAACTTGGGTGCTGTTTCTGCAAAACCCTTAAATGGTTCTGGACTTCATAGCCATTTGACTGCTGAAGTATTCATAATTTATTCAGGTAAATGGAGGTTTTATTGGGGTTCTAAAGGTGAAGATGAGACAATATTAAATCCGGGCGATATTATATCTATGCCAACAAATATGTTTAGAGCATTTGAAAATGTAGGAGATGAGGAGGGTTTTATTTTTGTTGTTCTTGGTGGAGATGATCCTGGAATTGTAACTTGGATACCTGAAGTTCTAAAAAAAGCTAAACAAACTGGTATGGCGCTATTAGATGATAATTCTTTGATTGATTTAAACAATCAAGATATTCCAAATGGTAGAAAATTACTTGACCCTATATCAAAGGATGAGATTACAAAATTTGATAATTATAAACTAGAACAATTACAAAAAAATATATGCGAGACTAACAAGAGACTTGAAAATGAAAGGAATATTGGAAAAAATGTTAAAATTTCACATATTTTAGGAAACAATTTTCAAAACAAAACAATAACTCCAATTATAAAACAAGATACAGGATTTAGCTTATGCACTTTTAAATCTACAATAGGAAGAGTTGAAAATCTAAAATTTGATAAACCTACAATTTTTTTTTCACAAAAAGGGAAATGGAACATTGAGACGGACAATTCTTCCATTGAATTAGATTATAAAGATACATTTTCAGTTCCAGTTGGATCTAACATTAGCATTAAAATTGAAGAAAAAAATGAGTCACTTCTTAATTGTGTATCACAAATATAATGAAAGGTTTTGATAAGAAATACAAAGACTTTCCTGACTATATATTAAAAATAACTGAGCAAATTTGGGAAGGTAAAGATGTTGAGTCTATCAGTAAATTTTATACAAAAGATATACCAGTAAGATCACCATTTGGAGTTACTTATGGCAATAAACCAGTTATAGACGCAACATATGCAACTTTAAAAGAATTTCCTAACAGACAATTGTTAGGTGAGGATGTTATTTGGAATGGTAATGACGAAATTGGATATCACTCTTCCCATAGAATATTAAGTAAAGGAACACACCTAGGTGATGGTTTTTATGGAAAGCCCAGTGGAAAAGATATTTATTATAGAGTAATTGCAGATTGTGCATGTAAAGAAAATCAAGTTTATGACGAGTGGATTGTTAGAGATCAAGGAGCGATGGTAAGACAGATTGGTTACTCTCCAAAAGAATTTGCAAAGAAAATAATTGAAAGTGAAGGGGGAATTTCAACTGCATCCAGGTTATTCGATTTTGAAACTGATAAAAGTTCAAATTATGAAGCTGAGATATATAAAAAAGGGTCAAAAGCTGAAAAATATACAGAGATACTTAAAAATATTTTTAATTATAACTATAAATTTGAAGGATATGATAGAGCAGCTAATATTTTTTGGCCAGGAAATAAAATTGGCCATGGAAGAGAGGTTATTAAAGAAAAATGGAATTCTCTAAAAGTAATATTTTCAAACATAAAATTTACTATAGAACATGTAGGTTTTTTAGAGGAAGTAGGTCAAAACCCAAGAATATCAGTTAGATGGTTTTTAGAAGGTACTCACAGTAACAACAGTATGGATTTTGATAAAGCTTCAAATAAAAAAATATTTATAATGGGAATTAATCATGCAGAATTTTACTCCAACTCTATTATAAGGGAGTGGGTATTATTTGATGAAGTTGCTATATGGAAACAAATTTTATTAAATCATGGTTAAAATAAAAACCACACATGTCGGAAGCCTACCCAGATCAAATGAACTCTCAAGTCTTTTAGCATCAAAAGATAATAAAGAAGAAATAAGCATAAAAAAATTTGACGAAGTTGTAAGAAATAATGTTTTAGAAGTTGTAAAAAAACAGATTGATACAGGAATTGATATAGTAAGTGACGGAGAAATGTCAAAAATTAGTTATGCAACATATATTAAAGATAGAGTTGAAGGTTTTTCAGGAGAAAGTGAAAGAAAAGCTCCAAAAGATTTAGATGATTTTCCATCTTTTAAAAAAAAACTTATACAATCTGGTGGAACCCCAACATATAAAAGACCATGTTGCACAAGTGAATTAAAATTAAAAGATAATGTTTCGATTAGTAAAGATATTGTTAATTTTAAAGATGCATTAAATAAAAATTCTCATAGTGACGGGTTTATGAATTCTCCATCACCAGGAGTTATTTGTAATTTTCTACCTAATAAATTTTATAAAAATGACGATGAATATTTAGAAAAGCTCTCAGATATTTTGAAATTTGAATATGAAAAAATTATTAATAGTGGTCTTTCTCTTCAAATCGATTGCCCTGACCTAGCTCTATCAAGGCATATGATTTATAAGGACTTTTCAGAGGAAAATTTTTTAGAAAGGGCAAACAAACATGTCGAGGTTTTAAATAAGTCATTAGAAAATATTGATCCAGCCAAAGTAAGAATGCATATTTGTTGGGGAAATTATGAAGGACCTCACACTCACGATATTGAATTAAATAAAATTATTGAGATAGCTTTTAAAGCTAACATAAATATGTATTTGATAGAGTCTGCTAACCCTAGGCATGCTCATGAATGGGAAGTATTTGAAAATATAAAACTACCAAAAGATAAAATTATTATTCCAGGAGTAATAGAGTCCACGAGTAATTTTATTGAACATCCAGATGTTGTAAAACATAGAATTTTAGCCTTTTCTAAAGTAATTGATTCTAGCCAATTAATGGCCGGCACTGATTGTGGATTTAGCACATTTGCCGGATTTGGAAATGTTGATGAAAATATAGTTTATAAAAAACTTGAGTCACTTGTGATTGGATCAGGACTTGCGTCAAAAGTGATTTAAAAATCTCTTTTATTAGATAATTCTTAAAGATATAGTTTTTATTAGAATAATTATAAACAACCAAAAAAGAGAGAAAATATGAGAAAAATACTATTAACCTTATTGTTCATGCTTTTTGGAACAACGGCATATGCTGATGGGCATTGCAGTAAACCAAGCGGTTCAATAAATATTTTAGCAAATGATTTTCCAGCATTAAGAACATTTGTAGAAACAGCTAAAGGATGTAAAGGAAGTGCAGATTTTAAAGTAACTCACTCATCAGAACACAACAAAATTGCTGTTCCAGCTTTAACTGCAAACCCTTCTGAATTTTCAGCAAGAATTGCAGCTAATAGTTCAATTGTTCCTTTAATGAATCAAGATTTAATTAGACCTATGGATGATCTAGTTAAAAAATATGGAAAAGGAATACAAGACTCCCAATTAATAACAATTGATGGAAAAGTAATGGCTGTTGCTTTTATGGCAAACACTCAACATTTGTATTACAGAGAAGATGTTTTAAAAGAATTAGGTATACCTGTACCTAAAACTTACGAAGAAGTTGTTGCTGCATCTGAAAAAATAAGAGCATCAGGTAAAATGCAACATCCGTATGCAGCTGCGTATAAAGCTGGATGGAATTTAGCTGAAGAATTTGTAAACATGTTCATTGGTCATGGTGGTGAATTCTTTAAAGCTGGAACTGCTGAACCAAATATCAATAATGCAAAAGGTGTGGCTACACTGAACATGCTTAAAAAGTTAGCAAGTTTAAGTAACCCAGATTATCTTACTCACGATAGTGAAGCAATCAAAGTTGAATGGGAATCTGGAAAAGTTGCTCTTATGACATTATGGGCATCAAGATCTGGAACTTTATTAGATGATGAGGGTGATGCAAAAATTACTGCAGCAACTAAATTAACTGGACCAGCAACCGTTGGTGGAGGAAATATTCCTGCAGCTACATTATGGTGGGATGGATTTACTTTAGCAAAAAATAGATCTGACAGTGATGCAGAGGCAACTTTTATAGCTCTAGCTCATGCTGCTTCAAATAAAAAAATGGTTGCAGATGCTGCTGACCAAGCTGTTTGGTTAGTTGAAGGTTTTGTACCAGGACCAAAATCTATTGGTGTGATTGAAGCTGTAAAAATGGGAGCAAAACCTTACCCGATGTTACCACAAATGGGTTTGATGCATGGTGCATTAGGAAGTGAAATAGTTGAGTTCTTACAGGGTAAAGAGTCTGCAGAACAAGCATTGAAAGATGTTGAAGCTGCTTACATCAGTAAAGCTAAAGAACAAGGCTTTCTATAAAAATAAATATTTAAGTGGGGATTTAATCCCCACTTAATTTTAAATGCCAAATAAAACTTTTTTCTGGTTTTTTTTGCCAACTGGTTTGGCAATGATTTTGTTTATTGGTTTGCCAATAATATCTACTGGTATCCAATCTTTTTATGCCCAACATGATCAAGTAGTAAAAGAAGTTAAGAAATGCGATCCTTTTGGCTGTACAGTTTCAATAGTTGTTGATCAAGAAGCAACTTCAATATTAAGAGATGAAAAACCTTTAGGTAAATTTAACGGATTTGGTACTTATATAGATAGAAATCACTTAGCTATTGAGCAAATTTCAGATTTTTGGAAAGAAACTGACTCCTTTGGAGAATTTATCAATCAGGTTACTAATTTACCTTTTTACAAAGCTCTTTTATTTACTTTAACTTATTGTTTATTTGTAACTCCCAATGTTTTATTGCTAGGTTTCATTATTGCGTTAAGTTTAAATGCAATATCTAGAAAAATAAGAGGCCCATTAATATTTGGTACAATATTACCAATGATAGTTACTCCATTAGTAGGATCCCTTGTTTTATTTTGGATGATTGATGCAGAGGGAATTATTGGAGCAAATTTACAATTAATGATGGAAGATCCATATCTATCATTAAAATCATCTAGAACGCTTACATGGATAACTATAATTATCTATGGAATTTGGCATCATTCTCCTTTTGCTTTTGTAGTTTTTTATGCTGCATTACAAACAGTACCTCAAGAACCTGTCGAGGCAGCAATTATCGATGGAGCGTCAAGATACCAAAGAATTAGACATATTGTGTTACCACATATTTATCCGGTTGTTACTTTTGTAGCTTTAATATCATTAATGGACAATTTTAGAGTCTTTGAGCCAATAATTGGTTTTAGCGCTGAAGGAAGTGCTCAATCTTTATCATGGTTAATCTATGATAATTTAGTCAATGAAGAAGTAATCTTATTTGGTTCTGCAGCAGCAACTTCTATGATGACTATTATTGGTATAGCCATATTGTTAGCACCAGTATTAATTAGGACTTGGAAAGAATTTAGGACGGCAAGATAATGGAATATGGTTTAGACAAAAGATCAAATGCACTTAAAACATTTAACACAACTTTTATAATCATTTGGTTATTAATTGCATGCTTTCCATTCATTTGGACTTTTTGGGGATCATTTAAAGTAAGAGCAGATTTTTTTTCTAGAGCTGATTGGTGGTATGCGATCTCAGCATTTAATACGTTATTAGAAACAGGAGGTCAATTTACTTCAAAAGCATATTCTGAAGCCTGGACTGAAGGTGAATTTTGGAAAGCATCGAGAAATACGATAATAGTAACAGTATTTGTTGTCTCTATATCACTTTTTTTAGGAACTTTAGGTGCTTATGCTTTATCTAGATCTACTGAAAGATATGCTTTTTGGATATTAATTGCAGCATTAATTTTTAGAGCAATGCCACATATAACACTAGTCTCAGGATATCTTTTTCCATTTTTTGAATTACAGATTTGGGGAATTTTACCAACCACAATTGTGGTTTTAGTTGCAATAAATCAACCCTTTACTTTATGGCTACTTTATTCTTTTTTTAAAACCGTACCTAAAGAATTAGATGAAAGTGCTTTAATTGATGGTTGCTCATATTTTCAAGCATTTAGGTATATAATCATGCCCGTAATGTGGCCTGGAGTTATTACAGCTGGTTTGTTTAGTCTAATGTTGGCTTATAATGACTTTACAGTTACTGCATTATTATTAAATCAAGAAAACCACACAATGGTCCCAAAAATTCAAAGTTATCTTGGTACAAATCAGCACGAAGGTAATTTGATGTGGGCTGTTTCAGCAGTTGTGTCAGCAACCGCACCATTATTTATGTTAGTCATGTTTTTTCAAAGACAAGTAATAAGTGGCTTAACTACTGGTGCTGTTAAAGGATAATGGCAATTAAAGCCATACTATTTGGTTCTATTGGTACTATAGTTGAAACATCTAATATTCAAAGAAATTGCTTTAATTTAGCTTTTAAAATCTCAGGATTAAAATGGCATTGGAGTAAAGTATTGTATCAATCTATGTTAAAAAAATCTGGCGGGGAAAAAAGAGTAAAAAAATTTAGTCTAGAGAAAAAAACGTTAGTTAATGCAAAAAAAATTAGAAATTTAAAAACTTTTATTTTTAATAATTTTTTAAAAAAGAATAAATTAAAGCCACGTACTGGAGTAATTGATGTGATCAAATATTGTAAAAAAAATAAAATAAAAATTGGCTTTGTAACCTCAACTACAAAAAATAATGTTGATGCAGTATTTATATCATTAAATAAATATATAAAAAAAAGAGATTTTGATTACATCGGACATGACAAAATTATAAAAAACTTTAACAACAAGACAGATATTTACTTACATTGTCTAAAAAAATTAAAACTTTCGAATAAAAATTGTTTAGCAATTGAAGACACAGAGATCAGTTTGAAATATGCTAAAAAAGCTAAACTCAAATGTATTGCATTCCCGGGCGATTTTCACCGCTCCGGGAAGTACAAGGATTCATTTATAAAAGTTAGACGGCTTAACTCAAAAATATTTGCTGATTTATAGTTGATCTATTAAACTAGGTGCTAATTTTTTAGATTTAGATGAAAATCTAAGTTTTTTAATTGCATCAAGGTTTGATTTATCGTCTCCAACAACCACAAAACCAATCATTCCCATATTTTTGTGTGGTGTACACCAGTAAGCATAAATACCTGGGACCTCGAATTTATATTCGACATCTTTATTGAACTTTGATTTAAACTTACCAACGCCTTCTGGCACACCTTTTTTTATGAATTCAACATTATGTCCTTTATCTGTTGCCTTCCAAAGGACTGTATCTCCAGGGTTAACTCTTACTATTTTAGGCTCAAAAACATTTGATTCTTTATCAAGCCTGTTAAGCATTTCCACTGTAACATCCGCACCTAAAGCTACATTCGTAAAAAATATACTGATTAATATTATAAATGAACTTATTGATTTATTATATTTAGTCATAGCGGTGATATATTCTTTCTAAATCAATAAACAATAACTATGTGGTGTAACAAGTTGACACGTCTTTAGTTATTTTTATTTAACAATCTGTCAGCTCTAAAGGTGGTAAAAATTATAATTATTAAAAATGGGATACACAATATGTTCATTATTTTCCAACTTGTAAAACTTAAAACAATTCCCGCTGTTAAACTTGCTGTAGCTTGAATTGAAAAGACGATAAAATCATTAAATCCTTGTGCTCTAAATCTTTCTTCTTCTTTATAATTTAAAACTAATAAACTTGTTCCAGATATAAATAGAAAATTCCACCCAAGGCCTAAAAAAACTAATGAAAAAAGATAGTTGATCACTGTTTGATCGAAGTAACTAAGTATAATTGTAAATATAAAAAATAAAACACCAAAATACATAATTTTACTATGCCCATATTTTTTAATTAAATTCCCAGTAATTAATGCTGGCAAAAACATGCTTACGATATGTAATTGAATTACAAAACTTGTATTATTTAAAGACATATTATCATGAATATGCATACTAATAGGAGTAGCAGTCATTAAAAAAGACATAACTGCGTAAGCGAAAGATGACGAGACTAATGCCTGTAAAAATCTTGGTTGAGAGATCAATTCTAAAACTGATCTTCCTTTTAAATTTTTCTTATTATTAATTATTTTGTTTTCTTTATAAAAAATTAAAAAAATAATAGATGATAAAGTTAATAAAGATAAACAAAGATAAGAGCCGACATACAATCCCTCTGAAATAATATTTTTTCCATAATTTGCTAAATTTGGACCCAGTAAAGCTGACAAAATCCCCGCAAAAAGTAATAGTGAA